>NZ_JBEYYT010000189.1:0-16989 GCF_040645715.1 Spirillospora sp. NPDC046719
CATTAACGGGTGCGGCCGCGCCCTCCCGGCGCGGCCTCACCCGCTCGCCTAGGTCTGGTTCTGCAGCGCCGCGCTCGCCGACCCGGTGAGCGCGGGCAGGTAGCCCAGCCGGTGCCCCTTGGCGGTCGGGTGGTAGCTGGAGCCGATCGGGATCGTCACCGCGTGCAGCCAGTCGTCCCCGGAGCACAGCTCGTGCCCGGCGAACTCGTCGCGGACGTCCGACCAGGTGAACCCGGCCCGCCCCGCCGCCGCCTTCACCGTGCCGTCGAGCACGTCCGCGGCGTCGTTCAGCGCCGTCCGCTTGGCGTTGCTGAGCCCCACGCACACACTCACGATCTTGTAGAGGTGCGGGTACCCGAGCACCACCACCCGCGCGCCCGGCGCCTTCGCCCGGATCTTGCCGTACAGCGAGTCGAGCCTGCCCGGCAGCGTGTTCCTCATGAAGCTCTCCGCCGACGCCACCGCGCTCTGGCACGTCGACGCCGAATGCAGCACGCACGTCTCCATCACGTCGCTGAACCCGGCGTCGTTCCCGCCGACGGTCATGCTGACCAGCGTCGTCGCCGAGCTCAGCGCGCCGAGCTGCCCCGACGCCACCGTCGCGGTCGTCGCCCCCGAGCACGCGACGAACTGGAACGAGCTCGTCGCATGGGCCGCGGCCCACAGTTTCGGATAGGCGTTCGCACTGCGGTTGCACGACCCGCTGGCCGGGTCGTAGTCCCCCGCCCCCGTGCCGGACGAGTAGGAGTCGCCGAGGGCGACGTAGTTCGTCCCGGCCGCCGAAGCGGACCCGGACCAGGTGATCATGCCGGCGGCGAAGGTCACCGCACCGAAAACGGCCATACAGGGGCGGGAGAGGCGCATCTGCACTCCGGGGCGACGGACGAATGGAGTCCCCTGCAACCTACCCACCCCACCATTCCCCCAAGCCGGTAACCTGATCACCTTTCTTTGTCACTATTCGCCATTGAAATCCTCGATACACCCATAAATCCGTCCCTCGGTCGACCGGATACCACGACTCCCTTCTGTAACTTCGAACCCACACTTCTCAAAATTCGGAACCGTTCATTGGTACGCCGCAGTCCGGCAACTCGCGCGACAGGCGAACGGCCCCCGGCCCCCCGACGCCGAGCGCGCGGCCCCGCCCGTGCGACCGCCGGAGCCGAGGCGGCGCCGCCGGCTCGAGGCCGGCCGCCGTACGCTGACCCGGGTGACGAGCATCGACGACCTGGCGGAGCGCCTCCGGGCGTTCGCGGCAGAACGCGAATGGGGCCGCTTCCACACGCCCAAGAACCTGGCGATGGCGCTGGCAGGAGAGACAGGGGAACTGCTGGCAGAACTCCAGTGGCTGACCCCCGAGGAGTCCTCGCGGGTCATGGACGACCAGGACGCCGGGGCCCGCGTGCGCTCCGAACTCGCCGACGTCTTCCTCTACACGATCCAGCTGGCCGACAGCCTCGGCATCGACCTGCTCCAAGCCGCTCGCGACAAGATCGAGGAGAACGAGAGCCGCTACGACGTGACCACGTACCGAGGCTCGGCCCGAAAAGCCCCACCACTCCCCTGAACCCCCTGTTCAGAGGGCATTCCGGTCTCACCTCCGAGCTGCGCCGGACAACGGCCGCAGTAAATGGAGGTCTTTCACCCGGAGAGCTGTTCACCAATCGAGCAGGCGCAGGGGAAGAAATATCGCCGAGTATTCCGCTGGGCGAGGTACTCGACGACGTTCGACCGCGTCCTGCTCGTGCTTCAGAGCCGGAGGCGGCCCAGCCCACGAAGGGAGGACGGACCGGACCGCCCGGCAGCGGTCGGCGTCGAGGCCAGGCCCACGAACGTCTGGTCAGGACCGCATGCGCCGGTGCACGGGGCGGACTGGCGAGTGCCGTTGAGACATGGAGCTCCAACGTCGGCGTGGCGCACAGGCTGCCTACCGCCATTCCCACCGCAATTCACGAAGAGGACTGGCCTTCCCACTTCCGGAGCCGCCTCGGCGCTAATATGGCGTTGAATGACCGCTCCCGGACACAGCGGCCGTGGACGACGGCCAGGATCGAGCCACGTTTCCGTGAAGACGACCACCCCGCCGGTCGCACGCCTCATCGACCGCCCGCAGCGTGCGGCGCACCGGCTGCTGGCCAGCGCCTGGAGGAGGTTGGGCGGGCGGGTGCAGTGGCGGCTTGCGCGGCTCCGGCATGACACGTTCCTGGTCTATGCGGCCGGGGTCGTCCGGGACGAGCAGGGGCGGATCCTGCTGCTGAGGCACCGGCTCTGGCCGGAGTACCGCGCCTGGGGGCTGCCGGGCGGTTACGTCAACGCGGGCGAGCGGCTGGAGGACGGCGTGGCCCGCGAGATACGCGAGGAGACCTCCTTGGAGGTCGAGGTGGAGGGGACTCCGCTTCGCGTCGCCAGCGGTTTTCGCCACCGGGTGGAGACGTACTACGAAGCCCGCGTCACCGGCGGGCGGCTCGAGCTCGATCCGGCGGAGATCCTTGAGGCCCGCTGGTGCGGGCCGGGTGAGGTTCCGGACGAGATGTCGGTCCGGCTCCGCCCCCTCGTCACTTCGCTGTTCTCCTAGTGGCGGCGTCCGCCCATACGCCGGCGCCGCAGCGTGGCGTTCATGACGGGCCAATGAGTTCTGCAAGTGCGCTTTGGGCGGCGTCGGTGACGTGGCTCCAACCCGGATTTCGCAGCACCTCGGCATCGGTGGCGGCGGGAGGAACCTCGTCCAGGACGGCGTCCAGAGCCGAGAGCAGGCTCGCCACCTTGGCCGATTCCTGGTGATTGCGAAGGATCTCGGAGGCGGGTGAGGTGAGCTCCCGCTCCAACTGCGGCCCCAACGGCACCAATGTCTCCGTCAGATCATCGATCGCCCCGGTCGCGATCCTCCGCACGCTGTCGACGAGTTCAGCGCGCGGATCGCTGACGCTCCTGCGGTGGGCCGTCTCGACATCGGAGAGGGCGTCTTCGACGTAGGGCGCTATTTCCGCGTCGACCAGTCGCTCTTGCAAGGCGCGGACGATGTCATCGACCGGCATGTCCGGATGGAGGCGAACCAGGATTCCCATGCCACGGGCCGCGGCGCCGCGGACGTCGGGGGCCGCATGGTCGATGCACCGCATCAGCAGGCTCAGCACTCGGTCCCGGTCCTGGTCCGAGTTCGACAGATAGTCGATGCCCGCGACGACGGTGCCGACATCGCCTTCCCTCAGCGCGGACTCCACGGCCTCGCGCTCAATCGGCTCCAACCTCCGATAGCGCATCTATTTTCCCCCTATGTACTTCCCTCAGCGATTGAACATGCCCGCCTTTATGAGCGCGTTACGCATGGCCTGGTCAAGCCCTTCCCATGACCTGACATGGCCGTGGAATACCCCGTCGCTGGTCTTGTCCAGCACCACTATCTCTCCACTTTCCTTATCGTAGCCGACCCTGCGCGGCGAGGTATCTTTGACTTGCACGGAATCGTCCAGCGCGGACTGGCCGTCCTCAGGTTCCTTCGAGTTCTCGCCGCCGCGGCGTGCACGGGTACTTGTGGGCTTATGTTTTCCGCTCGGCTCGTAGACGCCGTTCGGATGCTCCGTCTCGGCTTCGAGGATGCGAAGGTTCGGAGCGTTGGCGGCGCCGGTGGTGACCGAGGTGACGAGGTGTTCGGCGAGGGCACCGGTGGCGATCACAGAGACGGCCTGGAGGAGCCGGCCCGCGGCCGCCGCCATGGCGGCGCGGATCGCGGCCATTTCAACGAGGGCCGCGACGGGGTTCGGGGCGGCGTCGTTCAACTGGATCTGGGCGGTCTGCACGGCACCGGCGTATCTGTCGCAGGCCCGCGCCATGCCGGCACAGAGCTGGGGCAGGGCCTCCAGCAGGGAGGGCGGAGAGCCGTCCAGCCGTCTCCAGTAGTCGCCGAACGCCGCTATGTCGGGCGCGTCGCTGTGGCCGGTGACCTTCTCGACCTCGGCGGCGAGCGGACCTTGGGCGCCGCTGAGCCCGGTGTGAGCGTTCTGCCAGGCGTTGGCGGCCGCCTTGAGAGCGAAGGGATCCCCCGTCGGCCAATATTCGGAGATGTCGAAAGGGTCGAAGCTGATGCCGGTGAGGCTCTCCAGCAGCGACTTGGGCGGCGATTTGCCGGGGCCGGCGGCCGACGGAGGCGGCGCCACGTTGAGCGAGCGGGGGGCACTACCGCGCAGCAGCTGGTCCAGGAGAGTTCCGCGCTGCTGGGGAACCATGGAGAAGCGGCCGTTGATCACGGAACTGCGATCGGCCTTGATGTGGTTATGAGCCGTCTGTGTCAGCCCCCGCGACATGTCACCGACGGAGCGGTGCAGTGCGGCGAATCCGTGCCATGCGGCTTCGACCGCCGGTTTGTAGGCGGCGATGAATCTGGCGGCCGCGCGGTCCTTGCCGGGATTTCCGGCCATGCCATGCGTGGGCGCCAGCGCCTTTCCGAGGTCGTCCCAAACGATGCCGATCCCGTTCTGCGAGGCGGCGACGCGTCCGGCCGCCTCCTGAACGAGCGCGGTGTCGATGAGGACCTTGCTCACGCCGACCACATCCGCACGTTGGTGCTGCTGGAACTGCGGAAATTGCCATGCGCCCGGACAATGCCTTACGAGACGGTGCACACGCGGTGGGAGCGGGGTGCCCGCGAGATGCACGCGGAACTGACGCGACTGCACAGGGCCCGGCTTCGGCCGTTCGTGGCGTCCCTCTCCCGAGGCTGAACGGATGGGCGCTTCGTAGCGTCCTATCCGTTATGCGGATCGTGCGGTGGAGTGTGCTCGGCGCCGTCCTCCTGACCGTTGCCATGGCCTGGCCTGCGCGGGCGGCCACGGCCCGGGAGCACATCCGCGATTACCGGGCCGACCTCACGGTTCGCGCCGACGGGCTCCTGCACGTCCACGAGGTGATCGTCTATGACTTCGGTGGCGCGCGGGACCGGCACGGGATCGACCGGGTGATCCCCTACCGCGACGGCAGGCGCCTCTACGACATCGACCGCGTCCGGGTGACGGTGGGCGGCAAGCACGCCAAGACCCAGATCGACCACGGGACGAGCACGCTGAAGATCCGGATCGGGGACGAGGACGTCAACGTCAAGGGAGTGAAGACCTACGCCATCGACTTCGACGTGGCACGCGCGCTGACCCCGCACAAGGACCACGACGAGTTGTACTGGGACGCGATCGGTACCGGCTGGAGCGTGCCGATCGACACGGCGGCGGTGCGTGTGAGCGCCCCGGCGGCGCCGACGTACGCCGACTGCTTCGCGGGGCATGAGGGGACCCACGGCTCGTGCGGCGGCCGGACCGTCACGGGGAGCAGCACGTCGTTCGGACAGAGGCTCGGTGCGCACGAGGGCATCACGGTGAAGATCGGCCTGCCGAAAGGCGCCGCTCATGTGCCGCCACCGCACTACGCGCGGCCCCGGTACGCGGTGACGTGGGTGGGCCACGCCGTGATGGGCGGTGTGTGCGCGCTCCTGGCCGCCGCTTGGGCGTGGGTCCGTTGGCGGCGGCGTCCGCGCCCCGTTCCGGACCTGATCGAGTTGGTGGGACCGGCGGAGCTCCAGTACTTCCTGCCCCTGCGAAGGTCCAGCGAACGCGAGGCGATCCTGATCGACCTCGCTGTCCGCGGCCATCTGCACATCCACGACGACGGGGAGAAGGTGACGCTGACCCGGCGCCCCGCCGAGGCGCCGCTTCGGTCGTATGAACAGGTACTTCTGGAAAAGCTGTTCGGATCCAGGAAGAAGGTGCGGGTCGGTGAGGCGCGGCGGAGTGACGTCGCGTCTCTGCAGCTCTCCAGCATGTTTTACGCCGCCGTGCGCGACCGCAGGCTGGTCCGCAGGTTCGACCCGTACAACTGCGAATTGGTGCTGCGCACGCTGGGGTTCGTCGGCCTGCTGGCCGGCGCTCTCCTGGTCGTCGTGGACCTGTGGGGGAATTTCGACATCCGCGTGTTCTCCGTGGGCGATCTGACGGCGGTGGGCGTCGCCCTCCTCATCGCCGGAACGGTCGCGCTCATCGTTCAGGACCGGGTCGACAATCTCACCTTCGCAGGCGCGCGGCTCCGAGCGCTGCTGGAGGAATACGCGCCGGGCCGCCGGCTCGAACGACCGGATGGCGAGCGCCATCTGTCCTACGCAGTAGCGCTCCGATCCTGGTCGGCCGTGGAGCAGTTCGGTACCGCGTACGCCGATCGGCTCGACTGGTACACCTACAGCGGAGACGAGGCGGAGGCGAGCGGCCGGTTCACCGCGCTCGGCTGGCTTTTCACGGCTCCCAGCGATGCCCCGACGCGGTCGTCCAACGGTTACTGGTCCTATCCTTCTGGGCGCTCCTCCACGGGCTCGTACAGCGGATATTCGAGCACGTACACGCCTCCGTCGTACGGAGGCGGAGGCGGAGGCGGCGGTTACGTGGGCGGTGGTGGCGGCGGAGGCGGGGGCGGTAGCTGGTAGCCACGCGGCGCATGGCCAGGGAGGCGGCACCGGCTGAGCGGCGCTATGCGTAGTCCGCGAAGGTTCCGATGACCTGGCAGGTCCGGTCGTTCAAGGGGACGTCCGCGACGACGCGGCTGCGCGGGTCGTGTTCGTCGCTCGTCCACACGTTGGTCGCGGGGCCTTCGGGCAGGCGGCGTCCGAGGTCGCCGGCCACCGTCTGGAGATCGCGCACTTCGAGCGTGACGCTCTGTTTCCAGCGGACGCGCCGCAGACCATTGTCGGCGGCGAATTCCGCGACGGCCGGGCAGGGAATGGCGAAGGCGAGATGCAGGAAGTAGGGGCTGGAGTCGTTCCTGGTCATGTACCGCACGGAACTCATGGACGCGGGGAGGTGCAGTCTCAGGTCGCCGGCGGCCCGTTCGAGGGTGAGGCGCGGATCGGAGCCCTTGACGGCGCGGGGGTCTCGGTTGCTTTCGGCGAGCGGTCCGTCCGATGTCGACAGCAGCGCGTAGCCCACCGTTCCGGCGGTCGCCAGAACCGCGACGCCGACGAGCGCCACGAGCGCGTAAAGCAGATGACGTGCTTTCACCGCTGGTATCCCGATGACCCGTAGACGTCGAAGTCGCGCGCCATGCCGACCGTGTGGAGGTGGGAGATGTCGGGCTGCTGGACGGTGCCCACGAGTGGCGCCTTGAACGGCAGCCGTTGCTCGTCGGCGGTGCCGAAGTTGTACCGCTTGTAGAACTCGACCGTGTAGTGGTTCCCTTCTCCGCGGACCCTGTACTGGTAGCCGTTGAAGGCGTAGTACATGTCCTGGTTCCTGCGGTAGTCGAAGTTGGCGCTCTTCCAGCCGGAGTCGAAGGTCCCGTCCCCCGGATGCTCCGCCAGGGTCTTCTCTATCTCCCGCCTCATCTCCGGGCTGCGTTTCATGATCTCTTCCGGGTCGACATGCTGGGTGTCGCCGCTCCCGTCGAGCCAGTGGGACAGGAGCGTCGCCGCGGTCGGCCACTGCTTGGCGATGCCGCCGAGCGCGATCATCTCCATCTGGCCGTAGACCTTCCGGTCGTGGGCGGTCGGCGGCTCGACGCCCCACGCCGCCCGTAGTCCGTCACCGGCCACAGCGGCGGAGCATCGGACAACTCGGTCGGGAGGTCCTCCTTCCAGGCCCGCTCGGCGAAGAGCTTGGGAAGTTCGGCGGCGAGTTTCTGATCGGTCCTGGTGGCGTTGTCGACCGCGGTCCGCATCGCTCCGCTGAGGCGCTGGAGGGTGGCGTTCCACTGCCTGCGGCTCTCCGGGTCGTTGCGGTCCGCCCCCACGAGCGGCGGCATGGTGAGCGAACCGTCGTCGCCGACCCTGATGTGCAGGCTGTGCGCTTCATTGACCGCGTTCTGGAGGTCCTTCTGGGCCTGCCGGAATTCGTGTTCGGCCTGCGCGAGGGTGTTGTAGATGCTGAAGGCGCTGAACGCGGCGCGCTTCAGCCGCTGTGCCTCCGGGGTGATCTCGCCCTTCGCGACCTGCGACGCGACGCCTTTCCAGCCGGATCGATCGATGCCCCGGACGACGTCGGTCTCGTAGACCTGCGCCGATCCCTGGAGGTACTTCGAGTAGGTCAGCCAGGCCTGGCCCGCGGTCTTGAGGCCGTCCAGGCGGGCGTCCCTGAGCGAGGCGAAGTCGACCACGTCAGCCCTCCACGTGCCAGACCTTGTTGATGGCGCCTCTGATCTTGTCCTCGGCCCGGCGGTAGGCGGCGGCCGTCCTGGTGAGCCGCGGCCCGATGCCGTCGATGTGGTCGGCCATGGTCTTGCCGTTGGCGTGCCAGGAGTCGACGAGCGCGCTCAGTTGCCCGGCCGAGCCGAACCCCTTGAGGTCCTTGGCCGCGGCGTCGGTCGGACGCCCCGCCTTGCCGAGGCCGGTCCGCACGAAATCCGCGACGACGCCGCACGCCCGCGCGCCGGACTCGAGCTCTTCGAGCTGCCGGTACTCGAGCTTTCCGGGGTCGTCCAGGATCGGGGCGAGGTAAGGAGGGACCTGGGCCGCGGGCGGCGACGGCTTTCCGGGATTGAGCAGTTTCTCCAGACCAGACGGATCGGACATGTCCTCCGGACTCCTCCCGTCACGCGCCACCGTTCGCTCGTGGGATGGACACCGACGCCCGATCAAGGATGGCGCGACTCCGGCAATGTCACATGATCAGCCAATTTATCAGCTTCTCCTTTGTCTGGGCAGAGACCACCCGATTCATCGGATCCATCTGGTCGGACGCAGTTGACCCGTCTGTCAAGAGGAAGAATTCACATAATGCGCCGGGCAGTACGCACTCCGCGTGAACCGGAGCCTTCGAGGAGAAGGTGCCCGCGCCGCGCTCAAGACGGAGCGAATGGACGGTGAAGAGTGCGCTGTCCCGGAGGCCCGCCTCTGCGGGTGTTCGAGAAGTCGGTCCGGGTCGGTGTGGCGCCGTGACGTTGTGCACCGGTACGTGCAGGGTGTGGCGATGGCTCGGACGTCGCCACACCCCTCGGACCTGACGGACTCACGCTGTGGTTTCCTGCCCGCAGCGGCACCGGCGAGCCGGGGAGCGATGCGCGACCGGGTCCTCCACACGATCGCGGCGGTGCTGGCGTCCGCTGCACTGGCCTCAGGGTGCGGCGTGCGGCCGACCGGCGTCATCAGCGCGGGCAGCCTGCCGGTCGCCGACGGGCGCAGCATGACGATGACGCTCTACCTGGTGGCCGGGGACAGGCTGGTCCCGGTCACCCGCCAGGGGCTGGCCGGCCACCCGATGCTGCCGCTCGTCCAGCTGAAGATCCCGGTCACCGCGCAGGAGAGCCGCAAGGGCCTGCACACCGAGGTGCCCCACACGGAGGACGTATCGGGATACGTGGAGCAGGCTTCCGGGATGCTCGTCGCCTCGGTGACCGGCATCGACATCGGCCCGGGCGGACTGAAAGCGGGCGGCGACTGGAGCCGGGTCGCGCTGGGGCAGCTGGTGTGCACCGCGCAGGCCGTTCCCGGGGTGTCGCGGGTGACGGTGGAGGACGCGCTCAACCCCGACACCGAGTCGGCGACGCTGACCTGCGACGACTTCTCCGACCTGCTCGCCGGCTGACCCGGCTCTCGCTCGTGCCCGGTCGAGAAGGATCCCGTCCGGTGACGATGGAGCGCTTGCGGCCGGCAGCCTTCTTGCCCGCGGCGTACCCGCGGGTGGCGACCCCCGCACATGCGGGCGCACGATCCGACACAGATCAACTCATCCGGCATGCACGTCAGAGGGCGTTCATGAGGCGGTGGACGGCTTCGGCGAGGGCGGCGACCGGCGCCACGCGCGCGGCGAGGCGGGCGAGCGCGTTGTCGCGGCGTTCGGTGTCGCCGTCGTCGGCCTCCGCCTCCTCCCGCGCGTCGGCCAGGTCGCGGCGGGCGCGGCGGGCGTCGGGCAGCGCGGCCTCGTGCTCGTCGATCAGCGCGGCGACGCGGTCGAAGAGGTCGGTGCTCGCGGACGGTGCGGACGAGCGCTGCACCTGCGACACGTTGCGTCCCATGGCGACCTGGCCGCTGATCTGCGCGCCGTCGCCGATGTACATGTTGCCGGACATGCCCTCTCCCCTGGTCAGCCCGCGGCCTCCTGGCGGACGTCCCCGCCGGGCGCGAACCCGAGCTGGCCGTTCACCGTGCCGCCGTTCATGATGAGCGAGTTGCTGATGATCGACGCCGTCTCGGTGCGGTAGTCGGAGACGTCGATGTTGCGGTCGTGCTGGAGGTGGTCGAGGAGGGCGCCCATGACGCGGCGCTCGATCAGCCGGGTGTGCTTGTTGACGTCCAGTTCCTGGAGGAAGGTCGTGAAGGCCGGTTCCGCGGCGCGTTCCCGGACGGACATGCGGGCGCCGTAGTCGAAGGCGAAGAACCGCCGCCGGTGCCGCTCCGCGCCCTGCTGGAAGATCTCGGCCCACGGCACCGCCGCGACCAGCCGGAGCGGACCCGCGACCGCCTCGCCGACGGCGGCGGCGCCGCCCTGCCGGAGCGCCTCCAGGACGACCTCCGCCGGGGTGAAGGACGGCAGCACGTCCACCAGCTTGAAGTCCTTGCGGATCGGCGGCAGCGCGTTGCACACGAACTGCGCGTAGAGCATGCGGCCCTGCACGGCGAGGTAGAGGAAGCCGGTGATCTGCACGCCCTCGTCTCTGGCCGGCACGACGTGCCACCGCCCGTCGTCCGTCACGGAGGCGGCGTGGGCCTCGACGGTGATCCGCTGGTAGCAGCGGAGGTCCGCCTGCGGGTTGCGGACGAGCACCTCGACCGCGGCCTGCGACGCCTTCGAGAACGGCCGCCACGTGTTCGGATCGATGAGCGGATGCCCCTCGTACCGCACGCCGGGGTGCGCCGGGCCGAACGGGCGGCGGCCCTGCACGCACTCGCCCTCGGCGACGACGTGGTCGTTGACCAGCAGGTCGACGGACTCGTCGGGCGGCAGGTCGTCGCGCATCGCGGTCAGCCTCCGCTCGATGGCCGCGCGCATGTCGACGGGGTCGACGGCCAGGGCCGGACGGTCCGCCCGGGCCGGACGGACCCGGTCCAGTTCGATGACCAGCGACCAGACGCGGGTGCGCTTGTCGTCGACCTTCCCCGAGCCGACGAACGGGTTCTGCCGCGAGTACAGCGTGACGTTCCCGTACTGGGCGGCGCCGACCCGGTCGATGCGGTCGCTCCGGGCCTGCGAGCGCACCCTCGGCACGGCGACGGGGGCGTCCGGCCCCAGCGACCGCAGCAGCCAGACCACCGCGAGCCGGTGCACGAACGAGATCCCGAGGAGCAGCGCGAACAGCCCCAGGCCGCCGATGAACCAGTGGTCGTGGCGGACGGGCTCGGCGAACCCGTCGCCGCCCGCCTCCAGGCCCGGCTCGCTCGTCGCCTTCAGCATCGTCGTGCCGATGTACAGCAGCAGCGGGCCGCCGGCGACGGGAAGCGCGATGGTGACGGCGGTCTGGAACCGTCCGGCGCGCTTCGGCAGCACGGCCAACGCGGCGGCGAGCAGCGTCAGCGTCCCGAGCACCAGCAGGGTGACCTGCCACGACAGCACCAGCCCGACCACGATCGCGGCGGTGATCATGGTGTCCCGGACCAGCCGCATCTCCCGCGCGTGCAGGCAGTGCGCCAGCACCGGCCGCAGGTCGAACCCGTAGGACGGGACGACGGCGCGGTGCTGGTCGTAGAGGAACTCCTTGATGATCTCCTTGGACAGCGCCTCGTCCCGGTAGGCGGCGCAGCACAGATAGCGCGTCGCGTTCTGCATGCGGACGCGCTGCCCCGGCGTGTGCGTGAAATAGCCCCGCAGCGTCCGCACGACCCCGTCGTCGTCAGCCGGCATCTGCACTCCCGTGAGCGGTGTGGGCGGGCGGACGCTCAGTGAACTACGCGTGACGGACCGACCACAACCGGCTTTACCCGGGATCATGCGAAGCGTTTTACGGTCGGCGGAGTGTCCAGAGCCGGACAAAGCGGTAAAGCTTCAATAATCTGGCCGTTGCCTTTTCAGAAATGACCCTGTTCAGGGTCGGCGCGCGCGATGCCGGAGGTCAGGGCGACGTTCATCCGTGTGGGGTCGCGACGCGGGTGGTGAAGGAGCCGTGGAAGCCCATCGGGATGTGGTGGCGCAGGTGGGCGACGGCGAGCGGCTCGGCCTCGACGTCCCGGGCGTCGAGGACGAGCAGCCGCGAGCGGTGCTCGTCCGGGTCGTAGGCGAGGGTCAGGAGCCAGCCGTCGCCTTCGTCCGCGCCGGGGCCGCGGGGCACGAACACCGGCTCGCCGAAACCGTGCCCGGACGGCAGTTCGTGGGTCGTCCGGCGGCCCGTGACGTGGTCGTAGGCGTGAATGCCCGTGCTGGATTTCGTCCGGCCGGCGAAATAGGTGTAGCGATGCGGGTGGCCCGCCTGCCGTACGTCGGCGTGCGGCAGTTCCATGGGCCCGTTGCACACCTCTTGCTCTTCGACGCTTCCGGACGGGGAGACGCGATAGCGCATCAGCGCGTCGCCCCACGGGAAGTCGCTGGTGCGGAATTCGCGGAACCTCGTGGCCACCTGGTCCCAGTCGGCGAAGCGGACGAACTCCACGACCACGTCGTCACCGTCCTCGAAGGCGTTGACGAAATGGAAGCCGAGCAGGGCCTCGTGCTCGATGACCCGCGCCTTGCCGCCGTCGCGGGGAACGATCGCGAAGCACGTCGGACGATGCGGCTCGTAGGCCAGGGCGTCCGCTATCGATCCGGTTCCCAGCAGGATCGGCGCCGCCTTCGGAATCACCGGGTTGATGACGAACACCAGATACCGGCGGGTGAGCGCGAAGTCATGGTTCCACGGACTGTAGGGCAGCGATATCCGCGGCATGTGGTGCAGTTTCCCGTTCGGATCGACCCGATAGCAGCGCAGGCTCCGCAGCCGCGTGAAGTCCATTCCGAAGTTGAACAGCTCACCGGTCACCGGGCAGCGCGACGGGTGCGCGGAGAAGGCCGACATCAGTTTCAGCCGCCCGCCGAACGAGTGCTCGCCGAGCGTCTCCAGGCTGTCCGGGTCGAGCCGGTAGGGCCGTCCGCCCTCCCATAGCGCGAGCAGTTGGCCGCCGTGCAGGACCACGCCGGTGTTGGCGACGTTCGCCGGCGGCCGGAGCATGTTGCCGAGTACCCCGCCCGGCCGCTGGGTACCGAGCCCCCGCAGCCCGACGCGCCCTTTCCGCTGCCCGTAGCGGTAGTGCCGCGTCCTTACGTACCGGTTCCGGTAATGGATCCGGCCGTCCCCGGGGAACGCGAACAGCGACAGCATTCCGTCGCCGTCGAAAATGTGGTCGAGGAGGGTCTCGCCGACCTGCCAGCGCCCTGGGCCATTGCGGTAGAGCGTCCCGACCAGGCCGTCGGGAAGGCGCCCGTCGATCTCGTCGATCTCGTAGTCGTGCTCCTCGGCGAGCGCATCGTAGAGCCCGTGCCACGCCTCGACGCCCTCGACCGCTGCGGCCACGTCCGACTCCTCACCCGAAGAGGTCCCCGGTCGAGGAAGCGTGCCACACCACCGGTACGTAGTTCAATGCCTAACGACTACCACTTACCAGGCAACTCCCCTCGTGGTCGCGGAGCGTCTACTCGGTGCGGGTTCGGGGGCGGGGAGAGAGGGCGGACCGGAGGACGCCGCCGAGGCCCTTGGCGGAGGCGGCGAGGAAGGTCGTCCAGTCGAAGTAGTCGCGCCACAGGGTGATGAGGCCGTCGTGGACCTCGAAGGTGCCGCAGACCCAGAACTCGGCGCGCCACGCGCCCGCTTCGAGGACGTCGGTGCGCTCGGTGAGGACGACGGGGCCGTTCGCGGCGATGTTGTGCACGCGGGCCTCGAACCCGGTGCCGTAGCGGGTCATGGCGCGCAGCGTCTTCTCGACGGCGGGGAGCCCGCGCGCGGGCGGCAGCGGGACGTTCTGGTAGACCATGCCCGGGGCGGCGAGGGCGAGGGCCCGGTCGACGTCGAGGGCCTCGAGGGCGGAGAGGAACTCGCGGACGATCTGGATCTCGGTCATGGACGACCACGGTACTTGAGGGGATACGCCACAATCGGGGCCATGCTGTTCGGCATTCTGGGGCCGGTCGAGGTCCGTGGCGGCGAGGCGGAGACCGTGCCGGTGGGGGGTCCGCGGGTGCGGGCTCTGCTGGCGATGCTGGCCCTGGACGCGGGACGCCTCGTGACGAGCGAGCGGCTCATCGACGGGCTCTACGGGGAGGAGCCGCCGGCCGGGGCGGCCAACGCGCTGCAGTCGCAGGTGTCGCGGCTGCGGCGCGGCCTGGGCGACGCCGCGCTCGTCGAGGGGCATCCCGCCGGGTACCGGCTGCTCGCCGACCGGGACGCGGTGGACGTGCACCGGTTCGAGGCGCTGGCACGCGACGGCCGCCGCGCGCTCGGGACGGGCGACCACGTGCGAGCGGCCGCGCTGCTGCGGGAGGCGCTGGAGCTGTGGCGCGGGCCGGCGCTGGCGGACGTGCGGTCGGCGCCGTTCGCGGAGGCGCAGGCGGCGCGGCTGGAGGAGGCGCGGGCGGCGGTCGCCGAGGACCACGCGGAGGCGCGGCTGGCGCTCGGCGAGTTCGACACCGTGATCCCGGAGCTGCGCGACCTGCTGGACGAGCGGCCGCTGCGAGAGCGCGCGCGGGCGCTGCTCATGCGGGCGCTGTACGGGGCCGGGCGGCAGGCCGAGGCGCTGGAGGCGTTCGAGGACGGCCGGCGCGTCCTCGCCGACGAGCTGGGCGCCGACCCCTCGCCGGAGCTGGCGGACGTGCACATGGCGATCCTCCGCGGCGATCTCGAAGGGCCCGCGGCGGCGGAGGCGGCGGAGAACGTCCGGCTGAACCTGCCCGCGCAGTTCACCAGCTTCGTCGGCCGCGACGACGAGGTCCGGCGGGTGGGGGCGATGCTGGCCGGGGGCCGGCTCGTGACGCTGCTCGGGCCGGGCGGCGCGGGCAAGACGCGGCTGGCCGTCGAGGCGGCGGCGCGCGAGGACGGCGAGGTCTGCTTCGTCGACCTGGCGCCCGTCGACCGGGCCGAGGTGAGCCGGGCGGTGCTCGGGGCGCTCGGGCTGCGCGAGGCCGGGATGATGGCGGGCCCCGGCGAGCGCCCGGCCGACGCGGCGGAGCGGCTGGTCACGGCGCTGAGCGGGCGGCGGATGCTGCTCGTCCTGGACAACTGCGAGCACGTCGTCGCGACCGTCGCGCCGCTGGCGCACCGGCTGCTGAGCGCCTGCCCGCTGCTGCGGGTGCTGGCCACCAGCCGGGAGGCGCTCGCCATCACCGGGGAGGCGCTGTGGCCGCTGCCGCCGCTGGCGCTGCCGCCCGAGGGCACGCCCGCCGCGGAGGTCGTCCGGTACCCGGCGGTGCGGCTGTTCGCCGACCGGGCCGCGGCGGCCCGCCCCGACTTCGCGGTCGACGAGGCCAACGTGGACGCGGTGCTGCGGATCTGCGGGGCGCTCGACGGGCTGCCGCTGGCGATCGAGCTGGCGGCGGCGCGGCTGCGGTCGCTGCCGGTGGAGCAGGTCGCGAACCGGCTGGACGACCGGTTCCGGCTGCTGTCGCGCGGCAACCGGACGGCGGCGCCCCGGCACCAGACGCTGCGCGCCGTCGTCGAGTGGAGCTGGGAGCTGCTGGACGAGGAGGAGCAGACGCTCGCGCGGCGGCTGACGGTGTTCTCCGGCGGGCTGACGCTGGAGGCCGCCGCGTTGGTCTGCGACCTGGACGACGTCGACGAGCTGCTCGTCGAGCTGGCCGACAAGTCGCTGCTGCAGAGCGACGGGACCCGGTACCGGATGCTCGACACCGTCCGGGCGTTCTGCGCCGAGCGGCTCGCGGAGGCCGGCGAGGACGAGCGGTTCCAGCGGGCGCACGCCGCGTACTTCCTCGACCTGGCGCGGCGCGCGGAACCGCACCTGCGCGGCGCCGAGCAGCTGGAGTGGCTCGGGCTGCTGGCCGCCGACCACGGCAACCTGCACGCGGCGCTGCGCCGCAGCGTCCGCCTCGACACCGTGCTCGCGCTGCGGCTGGTCGCGGCGCTGTCGTGGTACTGGTGGCTGCGCGGGCGGATCGAGGGCGCGTCGATCTCGTCCGAGCTGCTGGACGTCGTGGGCCTCGACCCGCCGGAGGGGTGCGAGGAGGAGTACGTCCTGTGCGTGATGAACGCGGTGTCGGCGGGGGCGACGGGCGATCGCGCGCAGACCTGGCTGGACCGCGCCGAGGCGCTGCTGCACGGCATCCGCCGGGTGCTGACCTACCCGTCCACGATCGTGCAGTACGCGCTCACGGCCGGGCCGAGCCGGACGCAGTTCGCGGTGTTCGCGATGCACGTCGGCCAGGACCCGTGGGCGCAGGCGCTGATCCACATGAGCGACGGGTTCCTGCGCCAGTTCAGCGGCGAGATCGACCGCGCCGAGGAGGCGTGCACCGCGGCGGTCGCGAAGTTCCGGGAGTGCGGCGACCGGTGGGGCACCGCGAACTCCCTCGACCCGCTCGCCCAGATCGCCGACTGGCGCGGCGACCGGGAGCGGGCGCTGGAGCTGCTGGACGAGGCGCTCGAACTGACCGGGCAGCTCGGCGCGCTGGAGGACACCGCCGACCTGCTGTACCGGCGCGCGGAGGTCCTCGTCCACGCCGGCGACCCGGACGGCGCCGCCGCCGAACTGGAGCGCGGCATCGAGCTGGCGCGCCGTGCGGGCGCCCCCGACAAGGTCGCGGGCGGGTACAACGGGCTCGCGGGGATCGCGCGGACGCGCGGCGACCTCGCCGAGGCGCGGCGGCTGTACGAGACGGCGCTGACCCAGTACGCCTCGGAGCGGTTCATCGCGCGGGCGGCGCGCGGGACGGCGCTCGTCGGGCTCGGCTGGGTCGCCGCCGCCGAAGGCGACGCCGCGCGGGCGCGGGAGCTGTTCGGGGAGGCGCTGATCATCTCGTCCGACCACCCGATCTTCACCTACCAGGCCGGTGCCGCGGTCGGGCTGGGCGGCGCCGCGCTCGCCGAGGGCGACGCCGAGCGCGCGGCGCGGCTGGC
>NZ_JBEYYT010000190.1:0-16882 GCF_040645715.1 Spirillospora sp. NPDC046719
CGTCCGGTGCCGCTCGTCGGCGGTGCGGGGGCCGCGCGCCGGGACGCCGAGCCGGTCGTCGAGCCGTCCCGCGAGGTCGGCGACGTCCATGGTGCGCAGCCGCGCCGCCGCCAGCTCGATCGCGAGCGGCAGGTCGTCGAGCGCCGCGCAGATCCGCCGGACGGCCCGCGGGTCCGCCGCGAACCCGCGCCGCACCGCCGACGCCCGCGCGGTGAACAGCCGGACGGCCGCGTCGCCGTCCAGCGGGCGGACGGGCCACAGGTGCTCGCCGGTGATGCCGAGCGGTTCGCGGCTCGTCGCGAGGACGCGCAGGTCCGGGCACGCGGCGAGCAGCCGCGCGGCGAGCGCGGCGACCGCGTCCACGATGTGCTCGCAGTTGTCCAGGACGAGCAGCAGTGGCCGGTCGGCGAGCGCCGCGACGAGCCGCTCCTCCGGGGCCTTCGCGGCGTCCGGGGTCTGGAGGCCCGACTCGCGCAGGCCGAGCGCGCCGAGCAGCGCGCGGGGCAGCGACGCGCCGTCCCGCAGCGGCGCCAGCTCGGCGAAGCACGCCGGCCCGGCCGCGCCGCGGCCGCCGGTCCGGCCCGCCACCTCGACGGCCAGCCGCGTCTTCCCGACCCCGCCGGGCCCGGTCAGCGTCACCAGCCGCGCGGAACCGAGCAGGTCGGCGACGCCTTCGACGTCGCCGTCACGGCCGATGAGCGCGGTCAGCGGCGCGGGCGGCCGCACCGGCGCCGGAGCGGGATCGCCGCGCAGCAGGTCCCGGTGCAGGGCGGCGAGGTCCCCGGACGGGTCCGTGCCGAGCTCGTCGGCGAGGCGCCGCCGCGTCTCCTCGAACACCAGGAGCGCCTCGGCCCGGCCGCCGCCGTCCCGCAGCGCCCGCATCAGCAGCCCGGCGAGCCGCTCGCGCAGCGGATGCCGTCCGAGGAGTTCCCGCAGCTCGGGCACGACGTCGCGATGGCGGCCCCGGCACACGTCGGCCTCGATCCGGTCTTCGAGGGCGGCGAGCCGCCGCTCGTCGAGCCGCGCCGCCTCGGTCTCGGCCCGCTGCACGTCGGCGAGCGCCGGCCCGCGCCACAGGGCCAGCGCCTCGCCGAGGAGCGCGGCCGCCCGTTCGGGATCGCCGTCGCGCAGCGCGGCGCGTCCCTCGTCCGCGAGGCGTTCGAACCGTCCCGCGTCCACGTCGCCGGGTTCGACCGCGATCCGGTACCCGCCGCCGGCCCGCTCGATCGCCGCGCCCGCGCCGAGCGCCGCCCGCAGCCGCGACACCTGGGAGTGCAGCGCGTGGCCCGCCGTCCCGCCCTCCGCCAGCCGGTCCGCCGGCACCGCCGCGCCCGGGCGGACGAGCAGCAGCGCCAGCAGCGCCCGCCGGGCCGGGCCGCCGAGCGGCACCTCCTCGCCGCCGTCCCGCCACGCCCGGGTCTCGCCCAGGATTCCGAACCGCATGCCCGGATCATCCCAGCCCGGCGACCCCGAACGGGTTGTCGACGGCGTACCGCCAGCAGCCGTCCGCGCCGCGCCGGGCCACGTCCGTCGCGGTGCCCTCGATGCGGACCGGGGCGCCGTCCGGGCCGGTGCCGTCGATCACCCAGTCGACGATCAGCAGCGCGACGTCGCCCGCCGCGTAGACGTGCCGCGGCGTGACCTCGATCGGCACCCCGAGGGCCACGAACCGCTCGTTGGCGGCGCGGGCCTCCGCGCCGCGCAGGCCGGACCCGGGCTCGGGCACGAACACCGCCCCGTCCTCGTAGAGTTCCGCCACCGCCGCGGTGTCCCCGCTGTTGAACCGCTCCTCGAACACCCGGGGGACGTCCTCGGGACGCGTCGCCGAACGCCGCATGGTGATCCTTCCGGTAGACAAGATCGTTGAGACGCGGCAACGCTAGGAGGCCCGTTCATGGCTCACCAAACGGTCAGTCGCCCGGGACTGCCCGCCGATCCCCGCGCGGACGCCGCCGCGCCGAGCCCGTCCTGCCCGGTGGAGATCGCCCTCGACGCGCTGCGCGGGCGGTGGACGACGCTGGTGATCCGCGAGCTGCTCCGCGGCGACCGCTCCTTCACCGCGCTCCGGGACGCGCTGCCCGCGCTGTCGGACAAGGTGCTCGCCGACCGGCTCGCCCACCTCGTCCGCGCCGGGGTGGCCGAGCGGCACCGCGAGCCGGGCGTGCCGCCGCGCACCCGCTACAGCCTCACCGAGAGGGGGCGGCGCCTCGGGCCGGTGCTGCAGGCCCTGTGGGACTGGGGCGCCGCGGCGCCCTGACCGGGTCGCGGCGTCACGGGGCGGCGCGGGTGGCGGCGGCGATGACGCGGGTGAGGGTGCCGTGCAGGTCCTCCAGCTCGTCGAGGCCCATGCCGAGCCTGTCCATGATCGTGGCCGGGATCTTCTCCGCCTGCTCGCGGAGGGCCCGGCCGCTCTCGGTGACGGTGACGGCGAGCAGCCGCTCGTCGCGGCTGTCGCGCTGGCGGCGGATGAGGTCGGCGGACTCCAGCCGCTTGAGCAGCGGCGACAGCGTACCCGGGTCGAGCTGCAGCAGCCGGCTCAGCTCCTTGACCGACAGCTGCTCGTGCTCCCAGAGCGCCAGCATCACCAGGTACTGCGGATGCGTCAGCCCCATCGGCTCCAGGATGGGGCGGTAGAGCGCGAGCACGCTGCGCGACGCCACCACCAGCGCGAAGCAGACCTGGTTCTCCAGCGCCAGCGGGTCGGGGACGGGGACGTCGTCCAGATCACGTGCCACGGTTCCTCCACTCGCCGGGGGCTTCGGCTATAAAGGTTACTACCGCAACGTTTTGTACACCAACGGTTGGCGAGGCAACGGAGGACGCATGTTCCGCAGGGCACCCCTGGAAGAGCGCATCGCCCGCCGCCAGGCCGAGCTCGGACCCCGCCCCCGCGGCGGCGGCCAGTTCGACCACCCCACCGCCAAGTACCTGTTCGTCGGGCTGCTGGCGGTCACCGTGGCCGCACACGTCATCGGCGGCGTCCTGTTCGCCGTCATGGGCTGAGAGGGGAACGCATGGCGCTCCGACGGCCGTCCTTCCTGCCGTCCCTGGACGAACTGGAGCAGCAGGCCCAGGACCGCTCGGCGCAGACCGCCCGGAAGGGCTCGCAGTTCGACCATCCGACCGCCAAGTACCTGTTCATGGTCATGCTCGTGGTGACCGTGGTCGCGCACGTGGTCGCCGGCGTCGTCTTCCTGGTGATGGGTCACTGACCGCCGAGGCCGGCGACCCACTCCGCGCTCGTCATGACGTCGGCCTCGCGCGGGAAGAACCGCTCGACCAGGAACCGGTGCGTCTCCTCGTCGGCGTCGTCGCACCCGTCCGACAGGACGATCTGCGCGTACTGCCGCTCCGTCGCGTCCCGCAGGGCGCTGATGACGACGCCGCTGGTCGCCAGGCCGGTCAGCACGAGCGTCCCGGCTCCGCGCGCGCGGAGCAGCGCGTCCAGGTCCGTGCCGGCGAACGGGCTGAAGAAGCGCTTGTCGAGGACGGGCTCGCCGGGCAGCGGCGCCACCGCCGGATGGATCCCGCTCTCCGGGTTCGACTCGGTGATGACGTCCGTGCCGGCCAGCCCCCGGAACGGCTTGTTCAGCGGCCCGATCTCGGGATGCCCGTCGCGGTGCACGACCCGGACGTGGATCACCGGGACGCCCGCCGCGCGGGCCGCCGCCACCGTCTCCGCCAGCCGGGCGAGGTACCGGTCCGCCCGGTCCCCGAGCTGCGCCACCACGACGCGCTGGACGTCCATCACCAGAAGGGCCTGCATGCTCGCGTTCACGGCGGACATCCCACCGCACGCCGGAACGCGGCGTCCAACAGCCGTCCGGCCGGATCGACAACGGCCGGTTGTAGCCGCAGCGTGGTTGACTGGCCGGATGATCGACCATGAGGTGCTGCGCGTCTTCTGCGGACCGGACGGCGCGCACGGCAACCCGCTCGGGGTCGTCCGCGACGGCGCCGCCGTGCCCGGCGAGGAGCGCCGCCAGGCGGTCGCCGGGGAGCTCGGCTTCAGCGAGACGATCTTCATCGACGACGCCGCGCGCGGCGCCATCGACATCTACACGCCGTCCGCCCGGCTGCCGTTCGCAGGGCATCCGTGCGTCGGCGCCGCCTGGCTGCTCGGCGTGCCGGCCCTGGTCACGGCGGCGGGCCTGGTGGACGTCCGGCGCGACGGCGACCTCACCTGGATCGCCGGGCGGCCCGAGTGGGCGCCCGGCCGCACGCTGCGCGAGTACGGGTCCGCCGGGGTGGTCGACGCGCTCCCCGTCCCGCCGCCCGGCGAGTGGATCTACGCGTGGGCGTGGCAGGACGAGCCGTCCGGCCGGGTCCGCGCCCGCGGCTTCCCCGGCCGCGGCGACGGCATCGACGAGGACGAGGCGACCGGCGCCGCCGCGCTGCTGCTCACGGCCCGGCTCGGCCGCCCGCTCGTCGTCACCCAGGGGCGCGGCTCCCAGATCATGACGATGCCGCGGCCCGGCGGCCTCGTCGAGGTGGCCGGGCGGGTCCGGCGGGACGGGCCCGAACAAACCGGTTGACCCGGCTGCGAGCATGGCCTCATGGACCGCACGTTCGATGACCTGGTGGACGAGGCCGCCGCCGCACCCGTCGACGGCTGGGACTTCTCCTGGCTGGCCGGCCGGGCGACCGAGCAGCGGCCCTCGTGGGGGTATCAGCGGCTGATGAGCGGGCGGCTCGCGCACGCCACCGCCGCGCTGGACCTGCAGACCGGCGGCGGCGAGGTGCTCGCCGAGGCCCCGGCGTTCCCGCCGACGATGGTCGCGACCGAGGCGTGGCCGCCGAACGTCGCCAAGGCGACCCGGCTGCTGCACCCCCGGGGCACCGCCGTGGTCGTCCACCCCGAGGAGCCGCCGCTGCCGTTCGCCGACGGCGCCTTCGACCTGGTCACCAGCCGCCATCCCGCCGTCGTCGAGTGGGGCGAGATCGCCCGGGTCCTCGCGCCCGGCGGCACCTACCTCGCCCAGCACGTCGGCCCCGCCAGCGTCTTCGAGGTGACCGAGTACTTCCTCGGCCCGCAGCCCGAGGCGCGCGCCAAGCGCGACCCCGAGATCGAGAGCGCGGACGCCCGCGCCGCCGGCCTCGACGTCGTCGACCTGCGCACGGAGCGGCTCCGCATGGAGTTCTTCGACATCGGCGCGGTCGTGTACTTCCTGCGCAAGGTGATCTGGATCGTTCCCGGCTTCACCGTCGAGCGCCACCGCGACCGGCTCCGGGAGCTGGACGAGCGGATCAGGCGCGACGGGCCGTTCGTCGCGCACTCGTCCCGGTCCCTCTTCGAGGCCCGCAAGCCGCTGTGAGCGGGGCCCGGCCGAAACCGGGCCCCGCCACAGGGCTCACGAGTCCGTGATCGATCGGTACGGGGTGATCTACCGGGTCAGCGGCGGCCGCGGAACGTGCGGCGGAGGTCGGCGACCCACTCCTCGGGGATCTCCCACGGGATGAAGTGGCCGCCGCGGTCGTGGGCCGTGAGGTTGACGTGGTTGTACCAGGCGCCGCGGCTGCTCTCGACGAACTGCTCGACCCGCCGCTCGGTGGTGACGCCCGGCGGGTTCTCGTAGGCGACGAACGTGATGCCGGTCGGTGCCTCGACCACGGGCCACCGGTCGTGCGACGGCGTCCACGGGTACCGGTTGTTGTTGGCGTACGTCCGGACGGACGTGCCGATCGAGTTGGTCACCCAGAAGATCATCGCGTGGGTGAGCAGGTCGTCCCGGGCGAACACCGTCTCGATGTCGCCGCCGTCGTCGCTCCACCGCGTCCACCGCTGCAGGATCCAGGCGAGCATCCCGGCGGGCGAGTCGGACAGCCCGTACGCCAGCGTGGACGGCTCCAGCATGTGCGCCACGAGATGCACGGCGAACCGCCGCTCCATCTCCATGGCGCGCTCCCGGATGCCGGGCGGGCCGTCCGGGAGGGGCCGCCCGCCCGTGATGTCCCACCCCCGGTCGCCGTTGAACAGGGTGAGCATCTGGCCGGAGCCGATGTGGATCCCGTGCAGCTCGCCGGCGTACTTGTGCCCGAGCTGGCCGGTGACCATGGCGCCGACGTCGCAGCCCGCCGCCGCGTACCGCTCGTACCCGAGCGTCCGGGTCATCAGGACGTGCCAGAGGTCGGCGACCTTCCAGAAGTTCATGTCCGGGTGGTCCGGCAGCGGGCCGGAGAACCCGAACCCCGGGAACGACGGGACGATCACGTCGAACGCCTCGGCGGGATCGCCGCCGTGCGCCCCCGGATCCGCCAGCGGGTCGACGACCTTGGCCCAGTGCCAGAACGTCCAGGGCCAGCCGTGGGTGAGGATCAGCGGCGTCGGGTTCGGGCCGACGCCCGGCCGGCGCATGAAGTGCACCGGCACGCCCTCGACGTCCACGCGGTAGTGCTCGTAGGCGTTGATGGCGGCCTCGGCCTTGCGCCAGTCGTACCCGTCCCGCCAGTACTCGACGAGCCCCTGGAGGTAGGAGCGCTTCACGCCGTAGTAGCCGTCGTCGTTGCCGGCGTCGTCCGGCCAGCGCGTCAGCGCCAGCCGCTGCCGCAGGTCGTCGAGCACGCCGTCGGGCACATGGATCGGTTCCGGTTCCAGCGGGAACGGGCTGGTCATCGTCGCCTCCTGCGGCCGGTCGAGCGGACCCGGCGAATATATCACCCACTTATTTAAGTTTCTGATCTAATTTTCCCCGAGCTCCCGCGTGACCTGGTCGACCCGCTCGATGCGGCCGTCAGGCGCCAGCCGCCCGAACATGTAGATCTCCGCCGCGAACGTCGCGCCCTTCCGCATCCGGGTGCGGAGCGTGTACCGCGCCGCGAACCGGTCGCCGGAGACCAGCGCCTCGTGGACCTCCAGGCCCGCCCGGCCGGCGGCGGCCATCGCCTCGCGGTCGACGTTCCTGCGGACCGGCCGGGCGTGGTCGATCATCCGCCGCCGGTCGATCACGAGCCCGTCGTTGCAGTACGCGAAGTCCGGCACGAAGTACCGGTCGAGGATCGCGCCCGGCTCCTCGTCGGAGACGGCCATGTCCCGGGTGTAGCCGATGAGGAAGTCGCTCAGGTCGCGCGCCGAACGGATCGCCATGGGAGTGCCCCTTCGTAGGAGTACGGCATACGCTTACGTCTCCCCGGCAACGCACGACACCCCCGCAGGGTTCCGGCACGGCTCAGCGGGCCTGCGCCGGGAGCGTGGCGCGGGCCCGCCGTCAGCGGACGGGCGTCACTTCGTGCGGACGGCCATCTTCGGGTACATCTCCGAGTACTGCTTGCCGCCGAAGTACGAGGTGAGCTGCGCGTGGTTCTTCCCGGAGGCCGACGGGAGGCCGCCGCGGAAGTCCGCGATCGGCGCGGTGAGACCGCAGCCGTTGGTCTTCGGCACGGCGAACGTGTCGTCGGTGGCGTTGATCTTGACCCAGAACGTGCCGTCCGGGCCCGGGGCCGCGGTGATGTCCGCCAGGTCGAGGTCGAGGGAGATCGGCGCGGTGGCGGAGCCGACGAAGCAGTTGTCGCCGAGCAGCTGGTTGATCAGCTTGATCTTCAGGTCGAGCCGGGTCTTGCGGTTGACGATGTCGAGGTCGATCTTCCCGGCGTACTGGGGCTTCACCTTCAGCGCGAACAGCGGGATCTTCTCGGTGCCGGGGATGCCGAGGGCGCCGCCCGCCACCGGCATCGCCGTGCTGCGCATCTTCACGAACTTGGAGATCTCCGCCCCGGTCTTCGGGTCGGTGCCGGCCAGCAGGGTGATCCGCATCGGCGCGGTGATCTGCTGGTCGATGTTGCCGATCTTCATGCTGCCGCCGCTGGTCACCAGCACGTTGCAGTACCAGTCCGCGGGGTCGGCGCCGACCGGCAGGACGTCGGGGCAGTCCGACAGGTCCAGCGAGGCGGGCGGCGCGTCGGCGGGCGTGGCCGCCTGGGCGCGCGGCTTCGGGGCGGCCTGCGCGGACGCGGCGGACGCGGCGGACAGGGCGGTGGCGGCGAGTCCCGCCGACAGGGACAGCACGGCCAGCCGCTTCATCAGGGACGACACAGGGATCCTCTCGCTGGGGGTGGAACCGCGGCGGGGGGCGTGCCGAGACGACCGGACCGGCGGTCCGGGCTACTCGCGAGTATGGAGCGATCCAACCGGGCTAAGAGATCATGTGTCAATAGGGCCGACGCGCCTGTTCCGGGCTGTTCAGGGCCGGTGCGGGTAGAGGTCCCGCAGGACGCCGAGCTCGGCCGAGTGGTGGGTGAACTCGTCCAGCACGTGCAGGGCCGTGTCGATCGCCGGGTAGTCGGCGTAGCCGAAGAAGGCGGGGCCGGACGGCTCCCACAGCCGTTCCTCGGTCATCGCCTCGAAAGGCTCGCGCCAATGGACGCGAAAGGCCGTCTCGAGGAACCGGAGCCCGCCCGCGGCCGTTCCGGAGAATTCGACCTCGTCGAGCGTGATGTTGCGGCCCTGGAAAAGCCGGGTCCCGTAGTCGATGAAGGTCAGGCCGATATGGCCGATGCGCCAGGCGAGGGTCGCGATCGGGACCGGATCGGGGGCGGGACCCCCACCGCCCTCGGCGTCGATGAGCCAGCGGCCCGCGGCGTCCGGGCGGATCGTCCAGCCGTCCGGGGCGGGCTCCCACAGGTACTCGTCGTCGGTGAGGCCGTCGAGACGGCCGCTGGTCCGCCGCCATACCTCGTCGAATGTCCGGCCGATCGATTCGCGGACACTGGTCACGGGATATCCCTCCTGAGCACCGGCACCGGGCCACCGAGAATAGTCAACGGCGACAGGAATCGCAGTCAGGCGCCGGTAAAGCGAATACGCGCTCAGGAAGTGTTCGCGTAGCCCTGTGCCGTTCGTCCGCGCATTGCCGCGTGGCCGTGATCTCGTGCTCGCCGAGCCAGTCCGTGGTCGGCCGTCGGGTACCGGCTTGTCGTCCCGTTTCCCTCACAGGCTCATGAGCTGCGGATACCCGGGAATACAGAGGCGGAGCCACTCGCCTCTCCCTGGGAGGACCCGCCATGCAGGAACCCGCCGCGAAGGACGGCGGCGATCCCGACCTCGCCCGCGACCACCTCGCCAACGAGCGCACGTTCCTCGCCTGGATGCGGACGGCGGCCGGGGTGATGGTGCTCGGCCTCGCGGTCGCGAAGCTCGTCGAGGACGGCGGCGCGCGGTCCGTCGCCGCCGGGATCGTCCTGGTCGCGACGGGCGTGGCCGGGATGGTCTACGCGGGGGTGCGCTACCGGGCGGGCGCGGCCGCGATCGACGGGCGGCGGCCGTCTCCGGCCGGGCGCACGGCGGGGCCGCTGGCCGCGGGCGGCGTTCTGATCGCCGCGGTCGCCGCCGCACTGGCCCTGCTGCTCTGGTGAAACGCCGCGGGGGCGGGCCGCCGCCGGCCCGCCCTCGCAGCGCGCCGGTCAGCAGTCGTTGACGGGCGCCTTCCCGGCGAACCGGTCGTCCAGGAAGTTCACCGCGTCGTTCTGCCGCACGACCATCTCCAGGGCGTGCTCGCCGATGGCGTCGCGGACGACGTGCACGGTCGCACCGCGCGAGCACCACGCCTTCACCATCGCGTCGTCCTGCCCGACGGGGACGATCTCGTCGGTGTTGGCGTGGTAGTCGAACACGGGGACGGCGGGCGCCGCCGAGCCGAGGGTGTTGGCCTTCAGCACGGCCCGGACGCGCGGCACCGCCAGCGGGTCGGGGACGGTGCTGTAGTCGGCCAGCTTCTTGAACGGGAACGACGTGAGCAGGTCCGTCAGGCACTTGCCGGAGGCGTCCGCCATCGCCTGCTTGCCCTTGTCATTCATCAGCGCGTTGATGTCCATCTCCGGGTACTCGGCGCCGAGGCTGACGGCGGCGGCCGCCTCGAAGCCGGAGAAGACGCCGCCGTCCAGCGACCGCGCCACGGCCTCCGGGTCGGCGGGGATGCCGCCCATCGACGCCCCGGCGAGCGTCACGTCCGGCGCGTAGGACGGCTGGAGCTCCGCCGCCCAGCCGGTGGCCTGCGCGCCGCCGGAGTAGCCGGCGAGCGCCCACTTCGCCGTCGCGGGGAGCCCCGCGGCCGCGAACCGCCGCACGGCGCGGATCCCGTCGAGGACGGCGTGCCCGGCCTGGAGACCTCCCATGAACACCGACTTCGGGCCCTCGAAGTCGGGCATGACGACCGCCCATCCCTTGCTCAGCATCGGCCCGGCGTAGACGGCGGCGGTCGACGCGAACAGGTCGCCGGACGCCAGGCCGTAGGACGGGGCGCACTGCGTGCCGGTGGAGTCCTCGGCGGCCTGCACCGACACGACCGGCCGCGCGCCCGATCCGGTCCACGCCTTCTTCGGCACCAGCACCGAGGTGACCGCGAGTTCCGGCGTCCCGTGCGAGTCGTTGGTGCGGTACGAGACCTGCCAGGCGTTCGCGGTGTCGGCCACGTTCCCGGCCTTGGGCGTGAAGGCGCGGGAGGCGACGATCGCGCCCGGCGCGTAGCTGCCGATGTTCCCGGGCGCCTGGTAGAAGGGGTCCTTGTCCGGCGGGACGGAGCCCGGCACGGTGTCGGCCGAGGCCGGTGGCGCCAGGGCGGTCGCGGCGAGCGCGCCTGCGGCGGCGAGCGCCGCCGCGGCGCGGAGGGGGGAGCGTCTCATCACGGCCTCCGGGGTGGGGGCGAACCTGCCGAAACGGCAGCGTTCCACTAAGGTCCACTCACTGTAAGAGCCCACTTGCGCCGTGTTTATGGCCGGGACTGAGCAACTCCCCTCACCGATTGTGGGTACCGGCACCAAACCCGGGCGCCCCGTCCCCTCGCCCCATGGGACCGCCTCGCTAAAGGGAAAAGTGGGGGGCTACATGGAGAAGGCGGCGGCTATGCCGTAGTGGTCGGACAGGTGGCTCGCGCGGCCGTCCGGGAGGCGGATCTCGTCCTTGAAGACCAGGGTCGTGGTCGCCGTCAGCGGCGGGGTGGCGAGGATCTGGTCGATGGGTTCGAGGCTGAGTTCCGGTGTGGGACGGAAGGTGGTCGCGGGGTCGCCGTTCAGGACGTCCGCGAGGCCGGTGGCGTCGCGGAAGTCGCGGAGGACGGGCGACGACCTCGGGACGTTGAGGTCGCCCGCGACGATCAGGGGGTCGGTCAGGGCGGGATGGGCGAGCAGGTCCGCCAGCTGGGCGAGTTCGCCGGCCTCTATCCGGGTGTAGGGGTTGGTGAGGTCCCAGTCGTTGTCCCTGTTGGCGGTCAGGTGGGTGTTGACGATGGTGACGTGCTCGTCCCCCAACTGGACGCGGGTCAGCAGGGCGCCCTTGCGCAGGAGCCCTTCGAGGCGGGGACGGCCGGTGAACCGGTACGGGCGGAAATGGCGGCGGACGATCGGCCGCCGCGAAAGCGTGACGAGGCCGCCGCGGACGAGCGGGACGGACGGGCCGTGCGCGATGTGCGGGTACGACGGCGTCGCCGCGCGCAGCGCCGCGAGATTGAACGGGGAGACCACTTCCTGAAGGCAGACCACGTCGTACGACGAGTCCTCCAGGATTCCGGCGAGCGCTTTGATCCGGGCGCGGGAGTCGCCTCGGAAGAGGGTGTTGAACGTCAGCAGGCCGATGTTCACGGGCGGCCCGCGAGGTGCCGGGCGGCGAAGGTCATCGGGTAGCGGGGTGCGGGGGCGGTGCGCCGCGCGTCGTCCCATGGGGCCATGGACGCCACGATAGGCGCCGCGGCGTCGCGGCAAGGGCCGCCGGGGTTCAAGATTCGTCGATCAGCCGACCGGGACGCGGCGGTGGGCGCGCCTGTACTCGCTCGGGGTGACGCCGAGTTCGCGGGCGAAGTGGGTGCGGAGGTTCGGGGCGGTGCCGAGGCCGCATTTCTCGGCGACGAGGTCGATGGAGAGGTCGGTCTCCTCCAGGAGCTCCCGGGCGCGGATGACGCGCTGGGCGAGGAGCCATTGCAGCGGGGTCGTCCCCGTCTCGGCGTGGAAGCGGCGGATGAGGGTGCGGCCGGTCAGGCCGGCGCGGGCCGCGAGGTCGGCGGTGGTGAGGGGCCGGTCGAGGCGCGCCAGCGCCCACTGCAGGACGGGCCCGAGGCCGTCGGCGCGGCCGGACGGCGGCAGCGGCGTCTCGACGTACTGGGCCTGGCCGCCCGTGCGGTGCGGCGGGACGACCATCTGCCGGGCGACGGCGTTGGCGACGTCCGCGCCGAGGTCCTGCCGGATGAGGTGCAGGCACAGGTCGATGCCGGCGCTGTTGCCGGCGCCGGTGAGCAGGTCGCCGTCGTCGATGTACAGGACGGACGTGTCGGCCTCGACGGACGGGAACCGGTCGCGCAGGACGGGCGCGTGCTTCCAGTGCAGCGCGGTGCGGCGGCCGTCGAGGAGGCCGGCGGCGGCGAGGACGAACGCGCCCGAGCAGAGCGACACGATGCGGGCGCCGCGGGCGTACGCGGCGCGGACCGCGTCGACGACCTGCGGCGACGGGTCGTCGAGCACGTTCCCGGTCGCCGGGACGATCACCGTGTCGGCCGTCTCCAGGGCGTCCAGCCCGTGCGGGGCGACGATCTGGAACGCGCCGGGCAGGTCGTGCTGGCCGGACGAGCCGCGCAGCCGGGACGCGCCCTCCGAGCAGAGCCGCACGTCGTACCAGGGGCCGGTGTGCGCCGGGGGCGGCGAGCCGAACAGCTGGCAGGGGATGGCGACCTCGAAGATCGGTGCGCCGGGGACGACCAGGATCGCCAGGCTCCGCGTCATGTCAGTAATCTATCGAATGCTGTCAATCCTGCCACTCGTGGCCGGTTCGGCCGCTCTCGATCATTGACGGCATGAACGCACGGATGAAGGCCCGGCCGGCGAGCGTCCCGGCCCGGAAGGACGTGGCAGAGGCCCCCGGAGGAGCCGAGAGACCGGGAGCGCGGCGGTGGCTCGTGCTCGCGGTCGCGTCGACGGCGCAGTTCCTGGCGATCCTCGACCTGTTCGCGGTGAGCGTCGCGTTCCCGGCGCTGCGGCGCACGTTCGACGGCGCGCCGCTGCCGCAGGTGTCGTGGGTGCTGAACGCCTACACGATCGTGCTCGCGGCGCTGCTCGTCCCGGCGGGGCGGCTCGCCGACGACACGAGCCGCAAGAAGAGCTTCCTCGCCGGCATGGCGCTGTTCGGCGCCGCGTCGGTGGCGTGCGCGGTGGCGCCGACCCTGCCCGCGCTGGTCGCGGCGCGGGTCGTCCAGGCGGCGGCGGGCGCGGTGCTCGTCCCGACGTCGCTCGGGCTGGCGCTGCCCGCGTTCCCCAAGCGCGAGCACCCGACGGTGATGGGGATCTGGACGGCGGTGGCCGCGCTCGGCGGCGGCTGCGGGCCGGTGCTCGGCGGGCTGCTGCTGATGGCGGGCTGGCGCTGGATCTTCCTGATCAACGTGCCGGTGACGGCGGCGGCGATCCTGGCCGGCCGGCGGCTGCTGCCGGACACGCCGCGCAAGGCGCGGCAGCGGCTCGACCTGCTCGGGTCGGCGCTGGTGCTGGGCGCGGCGACGGCGCTGACCGCGCTGCTCGTCCAGGCGCCGGACTGGGGGTACGGGTCGGCGCGGACGATCGGGTGCGCGGTCGCGGCGGCCGTGCTCGGGACGCTGGCGGTCGCGCACATGCGGCGGCACCCGAACCCGGTGATCGGCCCCGACCTGTTCCGGCACCGGCCGTTCGCGGTCGCGGTGTCCGGGGTCTTCCTCTACTACCTGGTGTTCGCGGCGACGCTGGTGGCGGCGACGCTGTACTTCACGGGGGTGTGGCACTACCCGGTCGTCCGGGCGGGCGTGGGGATCGCGCCGATCCCGCTGTCGTGCATGGTGATGTCGCCGTTCTCCGGACGGATCGTCGGCCGGATCGGGGGGCGCGCGTCGGCGGTGCTGGGCGGGCTGGCGCTCGCGGTGGGCTGCGGCTGGTGGGCGGTGTTCGCGTCCGGCGAGCCGTCGTACCTGGCGATGTTCGTCCCGGGCGCGGTGCTGGTCGGGGTGAGCACGGCGCTGCTGCAGCCGCCGCTGTTCGGGTCGGCGGCGTCGCTGCCCGCGGAGCGGCTGTCGCTGGGGTCGGCGGTGCTGATGATGGCGCGGCAGATCAGCTCGGCGCTCGGCGTCGCGGTGCTGACCGTGCTGCTGGGGAACGGGGCGCACCCGTCGGTGGCGGACTTCCGGCACGGCTGGCTGTTCATGGTCGCCGCGGCGCTGCTCTCCGCACTGGTTTCCCGGTATTTCCGGACGGATCACAATAATCAGTAGAAATGCCATAAATAGCCTGGACCGGCTAGCCGGAATGCGCGGCCGGCTATCCGGTTAGCGTTGCGAACGAAGGACCGCTCGGGCATAGTGGGTCGCGCACGTTCTCGCGTTTCTCCTCCCCGGAAAGACGAAAGATCCGCCGACCCCCACCGAAGACCACCGATTTTCCGGAAAAACGCGACATACGTGACCTGGGACCCGCCATCACCCGCTCGCGACCGCGCCGGAAGGCCCTTCGATGCCCAGCGATCCCGCCCGCTCCCCGCTCGGCGACGACCGGTACGTCTGCTCCATGCCCGGATGCCGCCGCCCGTCCCGCTTCCAGATCCGCCTGGAGACCGGCGGCGGCGCCCCGGCGCCCGCACGGAGTCCGCGAAGTCCCCGGACTCCGGGCCGTGACGCGGCGTCCCGCACCGGCGACTCCTGCGGCAGGCACCTCACCGACGTCGTCCAGGCCCTGATCCACCGGTGCCGCGCCGGGTCCGGCGGCTCGGGGCGGATCGTCGTGTACGCGACGCCGGAGGGCCGGCATCCCAAGGAGAACGAACAGCCCGGCCCCTTCGACCGGCTCGCGCTCGGGATCATCCCGATATGACGGCCGGCGGCCATTGCCCGCAGCCGACGCCCTTCCGATACTGGGCAAAGTCGGACACATGCGGACGAGGCCGGACGAAGGTGAATCTCGATGGGATTCCAGCTTGGCTTGTTCTCCCCCAACACCGAATCGGGACTGGCGATAACCACGGTTCCGGAAAGGTGGCGAGCCACCTGGGACAACAATCTGCGCCTCGCCCGCCTCGCCGACGAGGCCGGGATCGACTTCCTGCTGCCCGTCGCCCGCTGGACCGACTGGGGCCCGGATACCGGCTTCCACCAGAGCGTCCTCGACCCGCTGGTCTGGGCGTCCGGAATGCTCGCGAGCACGACGCGACTGCGCGTCTTCACCACGGTCCACACCGCGTTCCACCACCCGATCGTCGCCGCCAAGCAGCTCGCGACCGCCGACCACCTCAGCCGGGGACGGGTCGGGCTGAACATCGTCGCGGGCTGGCACGCCCCCGAGTACGCGATGTTCGGCCTCACGCTCCCGGACGACCACGACACCCGGTACGCCTACGCGCAGGAGTGGTGGGACATCGTCCGGCGCATCTGGTCGAGCCCCGAGCCCTTCGACCACGACGGCCGGTACTTCCACCTCCGGCGGGTCGTCGGCGCGCCGAAGCCGTACAACGGGCGGAGCCTGCCGGTGATCAACGCCGGGTCGTCCCGGCAGGGCCGGTCGTTCGCCGCCCGCAACGCCGACCGCGCGTTCACGGTCGTCGCGGGCCCGGAGGACGGTGCGGAGGTCGTCGCGGCCATCCGCAAGGAGGCCGCGTCGTACGGCCGGGACGTCGGCGTCTTCACGCTGGGGCACGTCGTGTGCCGCCCCACGCGGGCCGAAGCGGAGGACTGGTTGCGCTACTACGCCGATGAGCACGCCGACTGGCCGGCGGTGGACGAGGTGATGCGCCTGCAGGGCCTGCACGCCCAGTCGTTCACGCCGGAGATGCTGCAGATCTACCGGGACCGGTTCGCCGCCGGGCACGGAAGCTGCCCGCTGGTCGGCGACCCCGACGACGTCGCCGACGGGATCGCCGCGTTCGCCCGCGCGGGCTTCGACGGGATCGCGCTGTCCTTCCTCGACTACGCCGGCGAGCTGGGCCACTTCGCCGCCGAGGTGATGCCGCGGCTGCGCGCCCGCGGCGTCCTGCCGCTGACCGCCGCCACGGACGGCCCGCCATGACCGCCCCCGCCGCACCGCCCCCGGGCGCGGAAGACGAACCGCCCCCGGATCCCGAGGCCGGGCCGCCGCCGGGCGCTGGGGACGTGCCGCCGCTGTCGCCGTACCGGCGGGTCGCCAGCGGCGACATCGACGTCCTGCACCGGACCGTCGAGCCGTACGCCGTCGGCCACGACCTCCAGGCCCGCGACCCCGCCCGCCCGCTGGACGGCCTGGTCAACGCGCTCGGCGTCGGCGCGGTCAAGCTCGTCTGGGTCCGCTACGGAGGCGCCGGCGTCATCGTCGACACCCCGCCGACCGAGGGCGCGTTCGCGCTGTGCGCGCCGATGGCGCCGATGGGCGTGGAGTACCGCCGGTCCGGCGGCCGCGCCACCGCTGGCGGCGGCCTCGTCGTCTCGCACGACGAGGCGATGCGGCTGACCCCGGACCCCCGGCACGGCTGCCTGGTGATCGCGACGAGCACCGGCCGGCTCGCCGACCACCTCGGCGGCTTCCTCGGCCGCGAGTACGACCCGCCGCTGCGCTTCCACAGCGTGGACGGCCCGGCCCTCGCGCCCGCGTCCGTCGTCGAGCGGACGTGGCGGCACGTCTGCGCCGTCCTCGACGACAGCGCGGCGACGGGCCTGCACCCCCTCGCGGCGCGCAGCCTGGAGGAGTCGCTGCTCACCGCGGTCCTGCTCGGCCTGCCGAACACCGCGACACCGGAGCTGGCGGAGCCGCCCCGGCGCGTCCCGCACCATCTCGCCGGGTTCATCCGCGAATGGGTGGAGGCGCACCACCGGCGGCCGATCGGCGCGTCCGACATCGCGGCGGCGGCCGGGATCGGCGTCCGGCAGCTCCAGGCGATCTGCCGCGCCCAGTGGGGCCTCACCCCGACGCAGCTGCTGCGCGGCGT
>NZ_JBEYYT010000191.1:0-16875 GCF_040645715.1 Spirillospora sp. NPDC046719
GGCAGGCCCAGCCAGCCCAGCCGGCGGGCGGCCAGCGGGGCCGCGTCCGGCCCCCACAGCTTGGCGTTGCGGGACGCCAGCGAACTCGGCACGCCGTCGGAGGCGAGACGGTCCAGGACCGTCTCGCTCTCGTCGACGACGGCGCCGCGGATGGTGACCGAGATCCCCCCGGCGGTCACCACCGACGTCACGCGCTCTTGTCCTTCAGCTCGCCGTCGATGGAGCCGAGCAGCTCCTTCCAGGACGCCTCGAACTTCTCGACGCCCTCCTCCTCCAGGACCCGCACGACGTCGTCGTAGTCGACGCCCGCGTCCTTGAGCGCCGCCATGTGCGCGCGAGCGTCGTCATAGGCGCCCCGGACGGTGTCGCCGCGCAGCTGGCCGTGGTCGGCCTCCGCCTCTAGCGTCGCCTCCGGCATCGTGTTCACGGTGCCCGGCGCCACCAGCTCGTCCACGTACAGCGTGTCGGCGAGGTTCGGGTCCTTCACGCCGGTCGAGGCCCACAGCGGACGCTGCGGGCGGGCGCCCGCGTCCTTCAGCGCCTTCCAGCGGTCCGTGCCGAACTTCTCCTCGTACAGCGCGTACGCCAGCCGCGCGTTCGCCAGCCCCGCCTTGGACCGCAGCTTCTTGGCGTCCTCCGACCCGATCTTGTCGAGCCGCTTGTCGATCTCGGTGTCGACCCGGCTCACGAAGAACGACGCCACCGACGCGATCGTCGGCAGGTCGTGCCCGTTCGCGCGGGCCTTCTCCAGGCCCTCGAAGAACGCGTCGATCACCTTGCCGTAGCGCTCCAGCGAGAAGATCAGCGTCACGTTCACGCTGATGCCCTCGGCCAGCGCCGCGGTGATCGCGGGCAGGCCCTCCTCGGTCGCCGGGATCTTGATGAACAGGTTGGGCCGGTCCACCATCCACCACAGCGCGCGCGCCTCGGCGACCGTCTTCTCGGTGTCGCGGGCCAGCCGCGGGTCCACCTCGATCGACACGCGGCCGTCCAGGCCGTCGGTCCGGTCGTAGACCGGGCGCAGCACGTCGCAGCCCCAGCGGATGTCGTAGGTGGTGATCGCCCGGGACGCCTCCTCGACGTCCACGCCGCGCACCGCCAGGTCGCGCACCTGGTCGTCGTAGGCGCTGCCCTTGCTCAGCGCCTTGGCGAAGATCGTCGGGTTGGAGGTGACGCCGACGACGTGCTTGTCCTTGACCAGCTGCTCCAGGTTCCCGCTGCGCAGCCGCTCCCGGCTGATGTCGTCCAGCCAGATCGACACGCCCTCGTCCGAGAGCGCCTTCAGGATGTCACTCATCGCTTTCTCCTCGTCGTCGAGTTCCGCGGGGGGTCGGCCGCGCCGGGCCCCCGGCCCGCGGGGGCGGTCGGCGGGGGCCCGGCGGCCGCTAGTTCCCGGTGGTGCTGCCCCGGCCGGCGTCCTTGACGCCGGCCTTGATCAGGCTCGCCTTCGCCGCCGCGACGACCCGCTCGGCGGTGAGGCCGAACTGCTCGAACAGCGTCTTGTAGTCGGCGGACGCGCCGAAGTGCTCCAGCGACACCGAGGAGCCGGCGTCGCCGACGTAGGTCCGCCAGCCGAGCGCCACGCCGGCCTCCACCGACACGCGCGCCCGCACCCCGGGCGGCAGGACCTGCTGCTTGTAGGCGTCGGGCTGCTCCTCGAACCACTCGACGCACGGCATCGACACCACGCGGGTCGGGGTGCCCTGGGACTGGAGCGTGTCCCGCGCCTCCAGCGCCAGCTGCACCTCGCTGCCCGTGGCGATAAGGATCACCTCGGGCTGCCCGCCCTCGGCGTCGGCCAGCACGTAGCCGCCCTTGGCGGTGCCCTCGGCGGACGCGATCTCGCCGTCGCGCTCCAGCGTCGGCAGCTTCTGCCGGGTCAGCGCGAGGCCCGCCGGGCGGTCGGTGTGCTCCAGGACGGTCCGCCACGCGACCGCGGTCTCGTTGGCGTCCGCCGGGCGGACGACGTCCAGCCCCGGGATCGCCCGCAGCGCCCACAGGTGCTCGACCGGCTGGTGCGTCGGGCCGTCCTCGCCGAGGCCGATGGAGTCGTGCGTCCACACGTAGGTGACCGGCAGCTTCATCAGCGCCGCGAGCCGGACCGCCGGCCGCATGTAGTCGCTGAAGATCAGGAACGTGCCCGCGTAGGGCCGGGTGCCGCCGTGCAGCGCGATGCCGTTGCAGATCGCGCCCATCGCGTGCTCGCGGACGCCGAAGTGCAGCGTGCGGCCGTACCGGTCGCCCGGGAACTCCTTGGTCTGGAACTCCTCGGGGATGAAGGACGGCTCGCCCTTCATCGTGGTGTTGTTGCTCTCGGCGAGGTCGGCCGACCCGCCCCACAGCTCCGGCAGCACCGGCGCCAGCGCGGTCAGCACGTCGCCGGACGCGGCGCGCGTCGCGACGTCCTTGCCCGCCGGGAACTCCGGCAGCTTCTCCTCCCAGCCCGCGGGCAGGTGCCGGGCGCTGATCCGGTCGTACTCGGCGGCGCGCTCGGGGTTCGCCGACCGCCACGCCTGGAACGCCTTCTCCCACTCGGCGTGCAGCGCGCGGCCCCGGTCCGAGACCTCGCGGGCGTGCGCCAGCACGTCGTCCGGGACGATGAACGACTCGGCCGGGTCCAGGCCGAGGATCCGCTTGGTCGCGGCGATCTCCTCGGCGCCCATCGCCGAGCCGTGGATCTTGCCGGTGTTCTTCTTGTTCGGCGCCGGCCAGCCGATGATCGTGCGCAGCGCGATGAACGACGGCCGGGCGGTCTCCGCCTTGGCCGCCTCGAACGCCGCCGCCAGCGCGGCCACGTTCTCCTCGTAGTCGCCGTTCACGGTCCAGTCGACGTGGTGGACGTCCCAGCCGTACGCCTCGTAGCGGGCCCGCACGTCCTCCGACAGCGCGATCGCGGTGTCGTCCTCGATCGAGATGTGGTTGTCGTCGTACAGCAGGACCAGGTTGCCGAGCCGCTGGTGGGCCGCCAGGGCGCTCGCCTCGTGGCTGATGCCCTCCTCGATGTCGCCGTCGGACGCGAACGCCCAGATGGTGTGGTCGAAGGGGGACTCGCCCGCCGGCGCGTCCGGGTCGAACAGGCCGCGCTCGCGGCGGGCCGCCATCGCCATCCCGACCGCGTTCGCGATGCCCTGCCCCAGCGGGCCCGTGGTCGTCTCGACGCCCGCGGTGTGCCCGTGCTCGGGGTGGCCGGGGGTGAGGCTGCCCCACTTGCGCAGCGACTTGAGGTCCGCCAGCGTCAGCGGGTAGCCCGAAAGGTAGAGCTGGATGTAAAGGGTCAGGCTGGAGTGCCCGCAGGACAGGACGAACCTGTCCCGGCCGGCCCACTCGGGGTCCGTCGGGTCGTGCCGAAGGAACCGCTGGAACAGAAGGTAGGCGGCGGGCGCGAGGCTCATCGCCGTCCCGGGGTGGCCGGAGCCCGCCTCCTCGACCGCGTCCATGGCGAGGGCGCGGATGACGTCCACCGCCCGCTTGTCCAGGTCGGACCATTCAAACGTGCTGCTGTCCCTGCTCACGGAACGCCAGGCTCCTCTCGAACCGCTGTCGTACAGAGTTCATTAGCGATGTGCCGCCGCGCGGCATGACCGGCACCCGTGCCGCGGCCCCCTGTTGCCGCAACGTCCGGCGGCGCCGTCCGTCTTCCCTCGGGCCCCCTTGCGGCCACCTGCCGTGGCCTCGCGAAGATCATGCCGCGCCCTCGGCGAGCCTATCGCGCGGGCGGGCCGCCGCAGGCGAGAGCGAGAACACGACGAAACGGCGCCGCCGCCCGCGCCAGGTCCGCGCCGCTCCCTGCACCCTTGCCCGATCGGTTCCGGGACTAACCCCCCGCACGGGTGATACCGAGGGGGGAACGGGTTTCCGCCCCCCGCGCCGGGGGACGGCCTCCTGGATGGGCTTCCGACGGCCTCGGGAACGCCCTCCAGAACGGCCTGCGGAACGCGCTTCGCCAGGGGGACCGGCGCGTCCGGTGCCCCGGTGCACGCCCCCGGCGGGGGTCGGACTACAGTGATGGCGCGGCCGACGACGACGGCCGCCGTGCAGGACCAAGCAGGATCACCAAGCCGAAGTTGCACTCGACCGAGGCCGGCCCGGAAGCGGGGGCGCCGCCGAGGTGGTACGCGATTTCTTCATGCCTAGTTGGACGTGGACCCGATTGTGACGGTGCTCAGTAACAAGCGCGGGGTCGAGCTCGACGAGCCGGTGCCGCTCGACGGGCGTGCGCCGGGGGCGCCCGCCGCGCCGGAGCCGGTGGCCGAGACCGCCCGCCGGTCGATCGGCGCCAGTGTGCGCGCCTACGTGGCGCTCACCAAGCCGCGCGTGATCGAGCTGCTCTTGATCACCACGATCCCGGTGATGTTCCTCGCCCAGCGCGGCGTGCCGCCGCTGTCGACGGTGCTGCTGACCTTCTCCTTCGGGGCCATGTCGGCCGGCGCCGCGAACGCGATCAACTGCTACATCGACCGCGACATCGACGTCAAGATGCGCCGCACCCGGCGCCGTCCGCTGGCCCGCGCGCAGGTCACCCCGGCCCGCGCGCTGGTGTTCGGGATCACCCTCGCCCTGGTGTCCACGGCCGGGTTCTTCGTCACCGTCAACCCGCTGTCGGCCGCCGGGTCGCTGTTCGCGATCCTGTTCTACGTCTTCGTGTACTCGCTGCTGCTCAAGCGGCGGACGTCGCAGAACGTCGTATGGGGCGGCATCGCCGGCTGCATGCCGGTCCTGATCGGCTGGACGGCGATCACCAACAGCCTGGACTGGACGCCGTTCGTGCTGTTCGGCGTCGTGTTCCTGTGGACGCCGCCGCACACCTGGACGCTGGCGATGCGCTACCGCGAGGACTACGCGGTCGCCAAGGTGCCGATGCTGCCCGTCGTCGCGACCGAGCGCCGCGTCATCACCGAGAGCCTCGTCTACACCTACGCCACCGTCGCGTGCTCGCTGGCGCTGTGGCCCGTCGCCGCGATGGGCCCGGTGTACGGGGCCGTCGCGGTCGTCCTCGGCCTGGTCTTCCTCGCCGAGGGGCACCGGCTCCTCAAGGCCGTCCGCGCCGGCGTGACCGGCGTGCACCTGCGGCCGATGCGGTTCTTCCACCTGTCGAACGTGTACCTGGCGCTGCTGTTCACCGCCGTCGCGGTGGACCCGCTGCTGCACTGACGCCCGCACGGCCCCTCGCGGGACCGGCCCACGACGCCGCGACCCGCGAGGACCTGCGCCGACCCGTTACGCTCACGTCATGGCGCGTGTGGACCCCAAGGCCGTGCTCGAAGGCCGGATCCCCGGCCGGCCCCCGGTCGGCCTCATCGTCGGGCTGACCGTCTCGTCGCTGTGCGTGGTGCTCGCGCTCGCCGCCGACGTCCTGTCCGGCGGCGCCGGGTTCTGGGTCGGGGTCGTCCTGGCGATCCTGCCGATCCCGGCGCTGGTGGCGCTCGCCCTCACCCTCGACCGGCTGGAACCCGAACCGCCGCGCGCCCTGATCTTCGCGTTCATGTGGGGCGCGGGCGTCGCCGTCCTCGGCGCGCTGGTGCTGAACACCCTCGGCCTGCTGTACGTCACCGTCCCGATCTTCGGCGAGACCAAGGGGCACTTCGTCAGCGCCACCTTCGGCGCCCCCGTCATCGAGGAGTCGCTGAAGGGCGCCGTGCTGTTCGGCATGCTGTGGTTCCGCCGCAACGAGATCGACGGCTTCGCCGACGGCATCATCTACGCCGCCATGGTCGGCCTCGGCTTCGCGATGATGGAGAACATCACCTACTACATGCGGGCGTTCGAGGACGGCGGCGCCCAGCAGCTGCAGACGGTGTTCATCCTGCGCGGCCTGATCGCGCCGCTCAGCCACCCGCTGTTCACCTCGATGACCGGCCTCGGCGTCGCCTACGCCGCCACCCACCGGCGTGGCCAGATCGCCGCGCCCGTCCTCGGGCTGCTCGGCGCGATGATCCTGCACGGCCTGTGGAACGGCGCCACGACCTTCGGGCTCGGCGGCCTCGGCATCGTGTACCTCCTCGACTTCTGCGTCCTGGTCACGCTGATCGTCATCGTCGCCGTCGAGCGGCGGCACACCGTCCGGCGCATCGAGGCGTACCTGCCGATGTACGCCGGCACCGGCCTGGTGACCCCGCAGGACGTGCGGATGCTGCGGTCCATCCCGTCGCGGCGGGCCGCGCGCCGCTGGGCCAGGTCCGTCGGCGGCCCGCCCGCCGCCCGCGCGATGGTCGACTACCAGCTCGCCGCCACCGAGCTCGCGCTACTGCACAAGCGCGCCGACCGCGGCAACGCCGAGCCGCACTGGTTCGCGGCCCGCCGCGACTCCCTGCTGGAGCTGATGTCGCTGGCGAGGCAGGCGTTCCTGCGGACCCCGCCGCGCGGCGGCGGCGCCGTCGCGGGAGCGCCGCCGTGGGCGCCGCAGGGCCCGTCCGGCTTCCTGCCGCCGCCCCCGCCCGGCCCGTACACGCGGTAACCGGGGGGTGCGTCGGGGGCACGGGAGGGCGGCCATACGATTGACGCGTGGCTGAGCGAAAGTCGTCGACGAACCCGCTGATCCGTGCCTGGGACGCCGTGTGGCACCCCACCCCCGGGTCGGTGCGGCTGCTGGCGCTGCTCGGCGTCGTCGGCAACGTGGTGATCGTGGTCAGCGGCGGCCTCGTCCGGCTCACCGAGTCGGGGCTCGGCTGCCCGGAGTGGCCGCGCTGCTCGGGCGACAGCCTCGTCCCCACCCGCAACGCCGACCACCACGCGTTCAACATGGCGGTCGAGTTCGGCAACCGGCTCATCACCTTCGTGGTGCTGGCGATCGGCGTGCTGGTGTTCGTCGCCGCGCTGCGCCTCGTGCCGCGCCGACGCGACCTCGTCTGGTGGTCGCTCGCCCAGCCGATGAGCGTCGTCGCGCAGGCCGTCATCGGCGGCATCGTCGTGCTCACCGACCTGAACCCGGCCGCGGTGTCGGCGCACTTCCTCGTCTCGCCGGCGCTGCTGGTGTTCTGCGTGGCGCTGTGGGTGCGCGCCGGCGAGGGCGACGCGCCCGCCCGGCCCCTCGCCGGGCCGTGGACGCGCCGCCTCGGCGCGCTGCTCCTGGTCGCCTCCGCGGCCGTGCTTGTCGCGGGCACCGTCGTCACCGGCACCGGCCCGCACGCCGGGGACGCCTCGTCCCGCCGCTACGGCTTCAACATCGAGGACGTGGCGCGCATCCACGGCGAGCTGGCGTGGGTCACCATCGCGTTCACGATCGCCGTCACCATCGCGCTGTACCGCACCGGCGGCCCCGCGGCCGCCAAGCGCCGCGCGTGGGAGCTGATCGCGCTGATCGTCGCGCAGGGCGCCGTCGGCTACACCCAGTACTTCCTGGGCGTCCCCGCCGGGCTGGTGCTGCTGCACATGCTCGGCGCGGTGCTGATGTGGATCGCGGCGTTCCGGCTGTTCTTCGCGCTCCGCGACCGCGGCCCGATGCCGGAGGCGCGGCCGCGCGCGGTGCCCGCCCGTCCCGCCGAGGCCCCTCAGCCCGCCTGAGCCCCGCCGCCGCTCACCGCGCGCCCTCGTCCTTGCGGAGGAAGGCGCGCAGGCGCTCCAGCGGCCAGGTGTTGATGACGTCGTCGGGCGTGAGCCATCCCCGCTGGGCGGTGCCGATCCCGTAGCGGATGTTGCGGTGGTGCCCGAGCGAGTGCGCGTCGGTGTCGACGGAGAACCGCACCCCGAACCGCTTCGCGCGGCGGATCAGGTCGGCGGGCAGGTCGAGCCGGTCGGGGAACGAGTCGATCTCCATCGCCGTGCCCGTGCGGGCGGCGGTCCGGAACACCTCGTCCCAGTCGGCGTCCACCGGCGGGCGGCGGCCGATGCTGCGCGCCGTCGGATGGCCGATCACGTGCACGTGCGGGTTCTCGCAGGCGCGGACGAGCCGGCGCGTCATCTCCGCCTCGTCCTGGGTGAAGTGCGAGTGGACGGACGCCACGCAGATGTCGAAGCCCGCGAGGAAGCCGGCGTCCCAGTCGACGCCGCCGTCCGGGTCGATGTTCAGCTCGGTGCCGTGGAGCAGGACCAGGCCGGGGTACCGCTTCTGCAGCTCGCGGACCCGCTCGCGCTGGGCGAGCATCTTCTCGTCCGTCATCCGCTGCATGAACAGGTTCGGCGCGTGGTCGGTGATCGCGTAGTACTCCAGCCCCCGGTCCGCGGCGGCGGCGACCATGTCCTCCAGGGAGGCGATGCCGTCGGTGAGGTCGGTGTGGCTGTGCAGGTCGCCCCGCAGGTCCTCGACGGTGACCAGGCGGGGCAGCTCGTCCTTCAGCGCCGCCTCGATCTCCCCGGTGTCCTCGCGCAGCGCGGGATGGATCCACGGCAGGCCGAGCCGCTCGTAGACCTCGTCCTCCGTCCGGGACACGATCAGGTCGCCGGAGTCGGCGTCGAACAGCCCGTACTCCGACAGCTTCAGTCCCGCCTTCACCGCGATCTCGCGGGTGCGGATGTTGTGCGCCTGCGAGCCGGTGAAGTACTGGAGCGCCGCGCCCCACGCCTCCGGCGGGACGACGCGCAGGTCGACCTGCAGGCCCCGGTCGGTGCGGATCGAGGTCTTCTTGTCGCCGCCGACGATCACCTCGGCGACGAGCGGCAGCGCGGTGAACGCCTCCATGATCGGGTGCGGGTCGGTGGACGCGGCGAGTACGTCGACGTCGCCGATCGTCTCGCGCATCCGGCGCAGCGAGCCCGCGTGCGCGCACCGCTCGACCTGGGGGAGCGCCGACAGCGCCGCGACGACCTCGTCGGCGACGCCCGCGGCGGCGTCCAGCAGGACGCGCTCGCCGGAGCTGCGCATCAGCTCGATGCCGCGCAGGATGTTGTCCTCGGTCTTGGCGCCGAAGCCCTTCAGCCCGCGCAGCCGGCCCTCCTTGATGGCCTCGGCCAGCTCGTCCACCGACGAGATGCCGAGCTCCTCGTAGACGGCCAGGGCCTTCTTCGGGCCGAGCGTCGGGATCGCGGTGAGCGCGCGGACGCCCGCGGGGATCTGCGTGCGCAGCTCCTCGACCTGCCGGATCGTGCCGGTGGTGGTGTAGTCGAGGACCTTCTTGGCGATCGCCTCGCCGACCGTCGGGATCTTGCGCAGCCCGGCCAGGTCGAGTTCGGAGATGTCGTCGGGATGGCCCGCGATCGCCCGCGCGGCCTTCTCGTACGCCCGGATCTTGAAGGCGTCTCCGCCGGTGATGGAGAGGAGGTCGGCCAGTTCCTGGATGAGGGCGGCGGCCTCGTCGTTCGCGCGTGCCATAGGGCCGAGTCTATGAGCCGGGTACGACGTTCCCGGAGCCGGCGGGGTCACAGAGCGCGGTCGCCGTCGCGACGCTCCGTGTCGCCCCGCCGTCCCGGCGGCGGATCAGCGCAGCGGTGCGACCGGGCCGTTCGGTTCGCGCATCCGGCCCTCCAGCACCTCCGCGGCGATCGCGGAGACCTGCTCCTCGGGCAGCTGCCGGTAGCCGTCCGCGGTGACGGCCGCGATCGTCGGGTAGATGCGCCGGGACAGGTCGGGCCCGCCGGTGGCCGTGTCGTCGTCGGCGGCGTCGTACAGGGCCTGGACGCACACCGTCGCGGCGTCCTCCACCGACAGGTCGGGCCGGTACAGCTTCTTCAGCGCGCCCAGCGCGTAGGGGGAGCCGGAGCCGTCCGCGTGGTAGTCGCGGGCGAGCTGCGGGGCGCCGGTGATGTCGTAGGTGTAGATCCGGGCGTCGTCGGTGTCGGGGTCGTACCCGGCGAACAGCGGGACGACCGCGAGCCCCTGCATGGCCTGGGCGAGGTTGGCCTGGATGACGGCGCCGAGCCGGCGGGCCTTGCCGGGCAGCGACAGCGGGACCGTCTCCATCTTCTCGTAGTGCTCCAGCTCCACCTGGAACAGCCGGACCATCTCCAGCGCGAGCCCGACCGTCCCGGCGAACGCCACCGCGGAGTACTCGTCGGCCCGCTGGACCTTGTCCAGCTCGCGGTAGGCGATCCGGTTGCCCTGCGTGGCGCGGCGGTCCCCGGCCATCATGACGCCGCCCGGGATCGTCAGCGCGAGCACGGTGGTGCCGTGCGGCAGCTCGGGGACGGTCCCGGCGTCCGGCACCCGGTTGACGGGCAGCAGGTCGGGCGAGTGGTGGCGCAGGAAGTCGACGAACGACGCCGGTCCCGCCTCGAAGAACTCCGGCGGCAGTCCCTGGTCATCGGTCCGGCCGGTCACGGCGGCTCCTCTCTGCTGGGTGTGCTGCTCGGGTGGTGCTGGTGCTCCTGCAGTGATCCTTCCACCGATCCTGCCACGCTCGCCCACCCCATGCCCCGTCGCGGCAGGGCCGATTCGCCCGGGACGGCCGTCGGCGGCGAGCCGGCGGAGAGGCGCCCTCAGACCTCGGGGGCCTCCGGCGGCTCCTTCCGGCTCCGCGTGGCGCCCGCACAGGCCACGATGACGCAGGCGATCGCGACCCACTGCCGTCCGCTGAGCACCTCGCCGAGCACGACCACGCCCACCAGCGCGGCGACGGCGGGCTCCAGGCTCATCAGGATGCCGAACACGCGGGCGGGCACCCGCCGCAGCGCCTCCAGCTCCAGCGAGTAGGGGATCACCGACGACAGCAGCCCGACGCCGAGCCCGATCAGCAGCAGCCACGGGTCGAACACGGCGCCGCCGCCCGCCGCGATCCCGCCCGGCAGCATGACCAGCGTGCCGATGATGCTGGCGAGGGCGAGGCCGGTCGTGCCCGGGATCCGCCGGCCGGTGGCGGCGGTCAGCAGGATGTAGCACGCCCAGCCGACCGCGGCGACCAGCGCGAACGCGATCCCGGCGAGGTTCACGTGGCCGCCGCCCCGGGCGAGCATCAGCACGCCCGCGCCCGCCAGCACGACCCACAGCAGGTCCCGCGGGCGGCGCGAGCCGACGATCGCGACCGACAGCGGCCCGAGGAACTCGATGGTCACCGCCACCCCGAGCGGGATCCGCGACAGCGACTGGTAGAACGCGAAGTTCATGATCGCCAGCACGAGCCCGTAGCCCGCGGCGAACGCCAGGCTCGTCCAGGAGTGGTCGCGCAGGATCGTCCGCAGCCCCCGGCGGGCGAGGAAGCCCAGCACGAGCGCCGACGCCAGCAGCCGGATCGACACCACCGACGTCGGCGGCAGCCGCTCGAACAGGTGCTTGGCCAGACCCGCGCCGACCTGCACGGACACGATGCCGAGCAGGATCATCGCGGGCGGCGGCACCGAGCCGAGCGACAGCGTGCGGGCACGCCGGGCCGCCCGGCCCGCCGCGCCGTAGGACCCGGGGGCCTCAGCGAGTGCCAACGATCACTCCCAGCGGAAGAAGCGGGCGGCGAGGGCGAGCCCGGCGGCCGCCCACACCGCGAGGACCAGCAGCGGCTTGCCGGGGAACGCCGCGCCGTGCTGCAGCACCTGCCGCAGCCCGTCGGCGAGCGCCGAGATCGGCAGCAGCTCCAGCACGTCCCGGACGGCGCCGGGGAACTTGTCGAGGGGGAACACCACGCCGCCGACGGCCAGCAGCAGGATGTAGACCAGGTTCGCGGCGGCGAGGGTGGCCTCGGCCCGCAGCGTCCCGGCCATCAACAGCCCGAACCCGCTGAACGCGGCCGTCCCGAGCAGCAGCAGGACGACCACCGAGACGGGGTCGCCGTGCGGGTGCCAGCCGAGCGCCAGCGCGACCGCGCACACCACGACCGCCTGCAGGATCTCGACGGCGACCACCGACAGCGTCTTGGCGGCGATCAGCCCGCCGCGCGGCAGCGGCGTGGCGCCGAGCCGCTTGAGCACGCCGTAGCGGCGCTCGAACCCGGTGCCGATCGCCTGCCCGGTGAACGCGGTGGACATCACCGCGAGCGCGAGGATGCCGGGGGCGAGGAAGTCGACCCTGCGGCCGGAGCCGAGGTCCAGCAGCGAGGTGGCGCCGAACAGCGTCAGCAGCACCACGGGGATGATCAGGGTGAGCAGGAGCTGCTCGCCGTTGCGCACCACGGCCCGGAACTCGTAGCCGGCCTGCGACAGGATCATCCGCGGCAGCGGGACCGCGCCCGGCGCGGGCGACAGGTCCAGCGCGGCCGGCGCCGCGGCGGGCGTCGCCGCCGGTGTCGTGGTCATGAACGCAGCTCCCGTCCGGTCAGTTCGAGGAAGACGTCCTCCAGTGTGCGGCGCTCGATCCGCAGGTCCTCGGTCATCACCCCGTGCGAGGCGCACCAGGCGGTGACGGTGGCGAGCAGTTCCGGGCTGACGTCGGCCTCGATCAGGTAGTGCCCGGCGGGCGACTCCTTCGCGGCGCTCCCGGCGGGCAGCGCCGACAGCAGCTCCTCCAGCCCGAGGCCGGGCCGGGCGCGGAAGCGCAGCTGCCGCTCGGCGCCGGTGAGCTCCGCCGGGCCGCCCTCGGCCACGACCTTGCCGTGGTCGACGATCACGACCTTGTCGGCGAGCCGCTCGGCCTCCTCCATGTTGTGCGTGGTGAGGACCACCGAGACGCCGGCCGCGCGGAGCTCCTCGATCAGCTCCCAGGTGGCGTGCCGCGCCTGCGGGTCGAGGCCGGTGGACGGCTCGTCGAGGAAGACCAGCTCGGGCCGTCCGACCACGGCGACCGCGAGCGACAGCCGCTGCTGCTGGCCGCCCGACATGCGGCGGAACGGGGTGCGGGCGTGCTCGGTGAGGCCGAGCCGCGCCAGCAGCGCCGCCGGGTCGAGGGGCGTGGCGTGGAACGAGGCGACCAGCCGCAGGAACTCGGCGGCCTTCGCGGTGCCCGGCACGCCGCCCGACTGCGGCATCACCCCGACGCGGGGCTTGAGCGCCCGCGCGTCGGCGACCGGGTCCAGACCGAGGACGCGGACGGTGCCCGCGTCGGCGCGGCGGAACCCCTCGCAGATCTCGATCGTGGTGGTCTTGCCCGCGCCGTTCGGGCCGAGGAGCGCGGTGACGGCGCCCCGGGCGGCGCTGAACGACAGGCCGTCCACGGCCGTCGCCGTGCCATAGCGCTTGACGAGCGCGTCCAGCTCGACGGCGCCGTCTCCGGGGGTTGTCATGGCAATGAGTTTAGGTCCGCCGCAGGACGGCTCCGCGCGGGGTGCCGCCGGTGCCGGGTGAAGGCCGGGTAAAAGCGCCGGGCGGGTCCGGGGAGCCCCGGACGGCCCTGGTTTCGCCCGGTGGGGCGGGGGGAAGCTCTCGGCCTGTCACCGGGGGCGGGGCCGGTGGCCCGACGGCACGCCGAACGGGGGACCGGGGACCGATGGCCTACAACCTGCGCGGGCGCAGCCTCACCCGCGAGCTCGACCTCGCCCCGAAGGAGTTCGGCTTCCTCATCGACCTGGCCGCCGAGCTGAAGGCCGCCCGGTACAGCGGGACGGAGCGGCGCCGCCTGGAGGGCCGCAACATCGCGCTGATCTTCGAGCGGCCCTCGACGCGGACGCGCTGCGCGTTCGAGGTCGCCGCGCACGACCAGGGCGCCCACACGACCTACCTGGACCCGGCCGGCTCCCAGATCGGCTACAAGGAGTCGATGAAGGACACCGCCCGCGTGCTGGGCCGCATGTTCGACGGCATCGAGTACCGGGGCTCGCGGCAGCACTACGTGGAGGAGCTGGCGGAGCACGCGGGCGTCCCGGTGTGGAACGGGCTGACCGACGAGTGGCATCCGACGCAGATGCTCGCCGACATGCTCACCATGCGCGAGCACAGCGACAAGCCCCTGCGCGACGTCACGTACGCCTACCTGGGCGACGCGCGCAACAACATGGGGCACTCGTACGTGGTCGCGGGGGCGCTGCTGGGCATGGACGTCCGGATCGTCGCGCCGAGGACGCTGTGGCCGGACGGGAAGACGGTCGTCGACCCCGCCAACGCGGTCGCGGCGCGGACCGGCGCGGAGATCACCATCACCGAGGACGTGGCGCAGGGCGTGCGCGGCGCCGACTTCGTCCTCACCGACGTGTGGGTGTCGATGGGCGAGCCCGCGGACGTCTGGGACGAGCGCATCACGCTGCTCAAGCCGTACCAGGTCGACTCCGAGGTGATGCGCGCGACCGGGAACCCGGACGCGAAGTTCATGCACTGCCTCCCCGCCTTCCACAACCGGGAGACCGTGCTCGGCGAGGAGATCTTCCGCCGGACCGGCCTGGCGGCGCTGGAGGTCACCGAGGAGGTGTTCGAGTCGGACGCCTCGATCGTGTTCGACGAGGCCGAGAACCGGATGCACACGATCAAGGCCGTGCTGGTCGCGACGCTCGGCTGAGCGGCCGCCGGGCCGGGGCCGCGGGGGAGGGGGGAGATGCGCGTCGTCGTCGCGCTCGGTGGGAACGCGCTGGTCAAGCGCGGGGAGACGCCGGACGCCCGGCTCCAGCGGGCCAACGTGGACCGGGCCGTCCGGGCGCTCGCGCCGCTCGCCGAGGAGCACGAGCTGATCGTGACGCACGGCAACGGCCCGCAGGTCGGGGTGCTGGCGCTGGAGAGCCAGAACGACGGCCGGCTGACCCGGCCCTACCCGCTGGACACCATCGGCGCGGAGACGCAGGGGATGATCGGGTACTGGCTGCTGCAGGCGCTGCAGAACGCGCTGCCCGGACGCCAGGTGATGGCGATGGTCAACCAGACGCTGGTGTCCGCGGTGGACCCGGCGTTCCAGAACCCGACCAAGTTCGTGGGGCAGGTGTACGAGCGGGAGGAGGCCGAGCGGCTGGCCGCCGAGTACGGCTGGACGGTCCGCAGGGACGGGGAGCGCTGGCGCCGCGTGGTGCCGTCGCCGAAGCCGCAGCGGGTGATCGAGACCCGGCTGATCCGGGAGCTGGTACGGGCCGGGACGGTCGTGGTGTGCGCGGGCGGCGGGGGCGTCCCGGTGTTCCGCAACGACGTCGGCCGGCTGGAGGGCGTCGAGGCGGTGATCGACAAGGACCACACCGCGTCGGTGCTGGCCGAGACGCTGGACGCGGACGCGCTGCTGATCCTCACCGACGTCCCGAACGTCATGCGGCACTACGGGACGGACCGGCAGGAGGCGATCCACCACACCACCCCGTACGAGCTGCGCGGCGAGGAGTTCCCGGACGGGTCGATGGGGCCGAAGGTCGCCGCCGTCGCCGGGTTCGTGGAGCGCACCGGCGACATGGCCGCGATCGGGCTGCTGGACGAGTGCGTCGACATCCTCGCGGGGACCGCGGGCACGATCGTGACCCCGAACGCGACCTGGCCGCTGGCGAGCACCCTGTGACCCGGATGATCACCGTGACGCGGGCGACCACTGCGACGCACGTGACCATTGCGACCATGGTGACCGCCACCGCGCCGCGCCGGAGCGCCCGGTGACCGCCGGGGCGGGCCGCGGGTCGTTCGCGCGGTCGCTGGTGCGGACCAAGCCGGTCGACCGGATCGTCGCCGAGGGCGGGCATGGCGAGGGCGGCGAGCTGCGGCGCTCGATGAGCCTGCTGCAGCTGACCCTGTTCAGCGTGGGCGCGACCCTCGGCACCGGGATCTTCGTGGTGCTGGGGGAGGCGGTGCCGAAGGCGGGCCCGGCGGTGGTGCTGTCGTTCGTGCTCGCCGCGGTGACGGCGCTGTTCTCCGCGCTGTCCTACGCCGAGCTCGCCGGGACGATCCCGGTGTCCGGCTCGTCCTACTCCTACGCCTACGCGACGCTCGGCGAGCTGGTGGCGTGGGTGTGCGGGTGGTGCCTGCTGCTGGAGTACGCGGTCTCGGTGTCGGCCGTCGCGGTCGGCTGGGGCTCCTACCTGAACGAGTTCTTCGACAAGGCGGTCGGCGGCACGATGCCGGCCGCGATCAGCAACCCGCCGGGGGACGGCGGGCTGGTCAACGTCCCGGCCGTGGTCGTGGTGCTGATCGCCGCTCTGCTGCTGCTGCGCGGCACGTCCGAGAGCGCCCGCGCCAACACCGTCATGGTGTTCCTGAAGATCGCCGTGCTGCTGTTCTTCTGCGCGGTCGCCTTCACCGCGTTCCACTCGGGCAACCTGACCCCGTTCGCGCCGCTGGGATGGGCGGGCATCAGCGCCGCCGGGTCGAAGGTGTTCTTCTCCTACATCGGGTTCGACGCCGCGTCCACCGCCGGCGAGGAGGCGCGCAACCCGCGCCGCGACCTGCCCCTCGCGATCGTCCTGTCGCTGGCGATCGTGACGGCGGTGTACGTGCTGGTCGGGCTGGCCGCGGTCGGCGCCCTGCACTGGACCCGGTTCTCGCTCAGCGGGTCGGAGGCGTCGCTGGCCCTGGTGCTGGACGAGGCGACCGGCCGGGCCTGGCCGTCGATGATCCTGTCCCTAGGCGCGGTGGTCGCGATCGCCAGCGTCGTCCTCACCGTCATGTACGGGCAGACCCGCATCCTGTTCGCGATGTCGCGGGACGGGCTCGTCCCGCACGTGTTCCAGCGGGTCAGCCCGGGCCGGGCGGTGCCGGTCGCCAACACCGTGATCGTCGCGGCGTTCATCGGGATCCTCGCCGCCGTGATCCCGCTGGGCCGGCTGGTCGACGCCACCAGCATCGGCACGCTGTTCGCGTTCGCCCTGGTCAGCGTGGGCGTCATCGTGCTGCGCCGGACGCGTCCGGACCTGCCGCGCGGCTTCCGCACGCCGTTCTACCCGGCGACGCCGCTGATCGGCGTCGCGCTCTGCGTGTACCTGATGGTCGGTCTCGGAAGCGTGACCTGGATCGTGTTCGCCCTGTGGACCCTCGCCGGGCTGGTCGCCTACTTCCTGTACGGGCGCCGCCATTCGCGCCTGGCGATCGAGGCGTCCGGCATTCCCGGGAAGGAGCCGCGATGAGCGGGGCGAACGGGCCGGACGCGCCGGACGGGCTCGCGCTGCGGATCCTCGCCGGGTACTCGCCGGACGAGCGGGGCGGCGACGCGCTGGCGCTCGCCGCGCTGGTGCTGCGGGGCGTGGCGGCGCCGCG
>NZ_JBEYYT010000192.1:0-16866 GCF_040645715.1 Spirillospora sp. NPDC046719
GCCGCGTCACGATCACCCCGCCGCCCGGCGACTCGGCCACCGGCGCGAGGCCCATCGCGCGCAGCCCGTCGAGCAGCTCGCCGCGGTGCAGGCTGGACGCCAGCACCGTCGGGGCGAGCCGGTGCAGCCGCAGCGCCGCCGCGCGCCGGTCGGCGAGGATCTCGTCGAGCGTGCCGGCGGAGTCCGTCCGCACGTACGAGGCGAGGGATCCGACCCGCAGGTGCCCGTGCCGGCGCGCCACGTCGTCGATGAGATAGGTGAGCGGCTGCGGCAGCGGCGTCGCCGAGTGCCGGGCCAGCAGGCCGGCGACGTCGTCGGCGGTGCGCCCGGCGTCCAGGGCGCGGCGGATCGACTCGGGGGTGAACCGGTACACGGTCGCGCCGCCGGTCGACTCGACGTCGGCGGCGAGCGCCAGCTCCCGGCTCAGCTCGGTGACCAGCGGGCCCGGCGCGACGGCGGTCAGGTCCGCCTGGATGAGGATCCGGTCGACCGGGTCGGGCAGGTACTTCTCCAGGCCGGGCTCGGGGTCGCCGCCGGCGAGCAGGTCGCGGGCGAACGGCGCGAGCTCGCCGAACCCGGTGAGGCCGAGCGCCGCCGCCTCGCGCAGGGTCCAGCCGACCAGCCGGTCGCGGGCCGGGCCGCCGCGCCGGGGGCGCAGCCACGCCAGCCGGGCCCGCAGCGCGTCGGCGTCCACCGCGGTGCCGCGCTCGGCGCCCGCGAGGATCTCCAGGACGGTGCGGCGGGTCGCGGGGGCGCTGCTGCGCACCATCGCCTCGCTCAGCGCGTTGATCAGCCGGTCCCGGTCGTCGCGCTCCCCGGCGAGGCCGGCGGCCCGGTCCGACTTCAGCCAGCCGCGCGCCAGCTCCGTCCAGCGGCCCGCGGTGTCGCGCATCAGCCACAGGTCGTAGGCGGGGGTCGGCAGCCACTCGCCGTCGAGGTCGCCGCTGCGGGTGAGCAGGCCTGCCGCGTACGCGACCTCGACCAGCAGCGCCGCCTTCCACTCCGGGACGTCCAGCAGCGTCGCGGCGTTGCGCAGGTCGCGGACGGCCAGGCCGCCGCTGCGCAGCACCGGCGGCGGGTCCAGGCCCCAGCGCTCCAGCAGCTCCTCGATGAGCCGGACCGCGTTGAACGCCTCGCCGGCGGCGGCGCGGACCACCATGTCCTCGCCGCGCGCGCCGCCGGACGGCGCGTCGCCGAGCGGCGGCGGCTCGGCCGGGAGGTCCTCGAACAGGCGGCCGCCGCGCAGGTGCAGCGCGATCTCCCGGGGCAGCGTGACCGTCCGGTCGTCCTCGGCGGCGAGCAGCCCGCGCGCGAGGAGGCGCTCGATCGGGGTCGCGGCGGTGTCGGCCCGGACGGGACGGCGCGCGTCGGCGACCCGCCCCACCGGCGGCCCCCAGGCGAGCGCGTCCAGCGCGGACCGCGCCTCCGGGCCGGCGGCCTCGACCAGCGGCGCCGGGTCGGCCAGCAGCTCGGCGAGCCGGCGCAGCAGCCGGGCCGAGTCGGCGAACCCGCGCGGCGCCTCGCCCTGCAGGTCGGTGACCAGTGCGGCGAGCCGCTCGACGGGGTACCCGGCGAACACCTCCCGGACGGGCGGGCCCAGCCCCGCCGGGTGCGGCAGCCCCTGCCGGACGCCCGGCGCGGCGTTCAGCGCGCCGTCGCCGCCGTTCCACACGAGCCCGAACCGCAGCAGCCGGTCGACGGCGTCGCCGGCCTGGTCCGCGGTGGCGCCGAGCGCGGCGGCCAGCGCGTCCGGGAGCACCGGCGAGGGCAGGACGAGGACCGCCTCCAGCGCCGCGAGCGTGAACCGGTCGAGCCGGTCGAGGGCGCGGGACACCGCGGCGGGCGTCGCGGCGCGCGCGGCGAGCGCGGTCAGGTCCGCGGGGACGGGCGCGAGCAGCTCCGGACGCGCGGACAGCAGCGCGCGGAGCTCGTCGTCGGCTCGTGCGCGCAGCCAGTCCGCATACGATTCCATGCCGTTCGCCACCTTAGTGTCGCGGGCGTCCCGGCTCGCCGCGCCCCGGGAACGGGGCGTTTCCGCATGTCGGACGCTGCGAGTGCGGGACCCTCCCAGCGTATGAGCGGAACGGTGCGGCCGGTCCGGCGCGGCGGCACGTGGAGGAACGCGTGCCGGACACGCCGTCCGGCGCGATACGGGAACCGGCCGGAACGGCGGGTCAGGACGCCGGCGTGCGCTCCAGGTTCACCAGGCCGAGCCCGAGCCGGGCCCAGCTCTCCACGAACCGCTTCTCGTCGATCCGCGTCGGCGGCTCGTACATCGACTCGTTCGCCAGCCAGTAGTTGACGACGGCGCCGCCCAGGATCGAGGCGACCGCCGCCCAGTCCTCGTCGGCGCCCGCGTACTCCGGCTGCTGCGACAGCCAGGTCGCGATGCCGTCGTAAAGCGGGTTGACGATGCCCTCGCGCATCTCGGCGACCAGGTTCGGGAACTGGTCGAGGTCGCGGAACAGCACCCGGATCAGGTCCTGCTCCTCGCGCATCTTCGCCAGCCCGGCCTGGCAGGTCATCCGCAGCCGCACCTCGAGCGGGCGGTCGGCGAACACCTCCGCCTGGTCCAGCACGGTGGTGATCTGCTGCCGGGTCCGCTCGATGTGCTCGCGGATCGCGGAGGCCAGCACCTCCTCCTTCGACCGGAAGTGCCGGTACAGGCCCCCCGCGCCGGGCGACAGCCCGGCCGCCGCCTCGATCTCGGCCACCGAGGTCGCCGCGTAGCCCCGGTCGGCGAACAGACGGAGCGACTCGGCCACGATCCGCTCGCGCGTAGATGTCGTCATGGTGATGAATTCCTCCGGAAGAACAGTAAGGCATCTTGGACCTGCGGGCTCCTGCCGCGCCCGGCGCGCCCGAATTCGTGACGCGTCTCGCCCCGCGCCGGGGGCGACTAGAGTTCGATGCCCGCGCCCCTGTGCCGGAAGGGGCGTCGCCGGAAGGGTCGACGATGTTCATGTCTCCGCGGAAGGCGGCCGACGGGGCCTTCCTCCCCGAGGACTTCGTGGTGCCCACGCTGGTCGCCGGACCCCGGTTCCAGATCCGCCCGATCACCGTCCACGACGTCGTCAAGGACTACGGCGCGGTGATCGGCAGCCTGGACCGGCTCGCCGGCCGGTTCGGCCCGGAGTGGGGCTGGCCGGACCGCGAGTTCACCTTCGAGCAGGCGCTGATCGACGTCGCGTGGCTGCAGAAGGAGGGGCAGTTGCGCCGCTCCTTCAGCTACGTGGTGAACACGCCGGACGGGGAACGCCAGCTCGGCCGCATCCACGTCGCCCCGTCCGACGAGCCCGGCGCCGACGCCGTCGTGGTGTTCTGGGTCCGCGCCGACGAGGAGGACACCGCGCTGGAGAAGGACCTGGAGGACTTCGTCCGCGAGTGGGTCACCACGGCGTGGCCCTTCGACGTCGTCCGCTTCCCCGGCCGGTAGCCGGGGTCAGGCGGCGCGGCGGACGACGGCCACGATGATCCGCCCGATGACGAGGTAGACGAGCGCGGCGAGGCCGTAGTTGACGGCGATGTCGACCTTGGCGTTGTCGGGCTGGAAGACGTCCTTGAACTGCCAGGCCAGCTCGTCCGCGCGCGCGCCGAACCAGTGCACGATGTCGTTGCCGGTGTTGGCCTCGAACACCACGAACAGGATGTGCACCGCCAGCACCAGCACCACGATCGTCGTCACGACCGAGATCACCGTGGCGATCAGGTTGACGGTGCGCCTGCGGGCGGCCGCCGCGGACGCGGTGAACGGCCGCCGCGACCGGTGGTCGCCCGGGTCGACGCGCGTCCCGGTCATGGCGTGCCGCGCGGTGGTGCCCGTCCCGGCGGGTTCGGTACGGGCGGGGTCCCGCCTCACCGGTTCCTGCGCGCTCATCGTGCGGTCCGTGTCGTCTGCCCTGTTGTCCGCCATGGGGCGCCCTCCTTCGCCGGGCCGGCCTGCGGCTGATCGTCCTTGGGGTGGTGGTGGCTTGTTCGAGCCCTACGTTTTTCCTGGTCAGGCGGTTTTCGCCAGGGGCCGCGGGTATCACGTCGACACGGGCGGCCGCCCGGAACCCGGCAGACCAGACCGGGCCCGGGCACCAAAGGTCCCCGCGCCAAGAGTTCCCGCGCTCTCCTACTCGGATCCCGTCGCATCGCCACTACCGGGAGAGCGCGGGTACTTGCGTCCGGGCCCGTTCGGCGAGGGCCTGGTCGCCGCGGTCCGTCCCGCGCGCGCCCCGGCGTTGGCTTTCGCTCCATACCGGACCTTTACCCTGTGTGGCGTGCTGGACCTTGATTCGCCGAAGATTCCCCGTCCGGATGGTGCCGATTTCTCCGTCGGCTTCGATCTCGACCTCACGCTGGCCGACACGCGCGCCGCCATCGGCGCGGTGTACGCGGCGATCGCGGCGGAGACCGGTGTCCCCATCGACATCGACGCCGTCGTCCGGCGGCTCGGTCCGCCGCTGGAGGTCGAGCTGGCGTACTGGTTCCCGCCGGAGCGGATCCCCGCGATGGCGGAGCTGTACCGGGCGCTCTACCCGGACGTCGCGCTCCCGGTGACCGAGGCCATGCCGGGCGCCGTCGCGGCGCTGGAGGCCGTCCGCGCGGTGGGCGGCCGGGTGGTCGTCGTGTCCGGGAAGAACCAGCGCGACACCGAGCGGACCGTCCGCTTCCTGGGGCTGGACGTGGACGCCGTCGTCGGCGGGCTGTTCGGCGCCGACAAGGGCGCCGCGCTCCGCGAGCACGGCGCGCGCGCCTACATCGGCGACCACACCGGTGACGTGGACGCCGCGCGCGCCGCGTCCGCCGTGGCCGTCGCGGTCGCGACCGGCGCGTTCGACTCCGCCGCCCTCACCGCCTACGGGGCGGACGTCGTCCTGCCCGACCTGAACGCCTTCCCCGGGTGGCTCACGGGGTTCGCGGCGGTCTGACGGAGCGCCGGGCCGTCCTTCGCGGGGTGCCGGCGCGGCCGATATCGAGGTGCCGCGGAGGCGGCGTCCGGGATAGCTTCATCCCGTTGCCCCAAGGGGCTTCGCGGGGGTCCCGGCGTGTTCACCGGTACCCGGCGAGGCACTAATCTTGGGGTCGATTCAAGGACGATTACCGAACGAGGTATCCCGTGCCGACTGGCAAGGTCAAGTGGTACGACTCCGACAAGGGGTTCGGCTTCCTCACCCGCGACGACGGCGGTGAGGTCTTCGTGCACTCCTCGGCGTTGCCGGGCGGCGTGACGACGCTCAAGCCAGGCCAGCGCATCGAGTTCGGCGTGGTCGAGGGCCGGCGCGGCCAGCAGGCGCTGCAGGTGCGCGTGCTGGAGAGCCTGCCGTCGGTCGAGCGGACCATCGCCAAGCAGCGGCGCAAGAAGCCGGACGAGATGGTCGTCATCACCGAGGACCTGATCAAGCTGCTGGACGGGATCTCCAACACCTACCGGCGCGGCAAGCATCCGGCGCCGGCCGAGGCGAAGAAGATCGCGACCGTGCTGCGCGCGGTGGCGGACGACATCAGCCCCTGACCGGACGGCGCCCGGAGCGGGGCGCCGCCGGAGGGCGCGCCTCGCGGTGGTGCGTCAGGCGCGCATGGTGGTGCGTCAGGCGCGCATCTGCGTCTGCGCGTCCTTGATCGGGGTGCCCGCCGCGGCCGGGACGCGGCGGCGCGTGCCCGCGCGGCGGGTCAGCAGCAGGCCGAGCGACAGCGCGAGCGCCGCCGCGACGACCGCCAGCGCGACCCGGCCGTCCGCGACGATCGACATGCCGAGGCCGAGCAGCCCGCCGACCACCCAGGCGAGCTGGTGCAGCGTCTCGGTCACCGCGAATGTGGACGAGCGGACCTCCTCGCCGATCTCCCGCTGCACGACCGCGTCCATCGACAGCTTGCCGAGGACCTGGCCGAGACCGGCCGCGAGCGCCACCGCGAGCGCCGCCCACAGGCCGAAGAACAGCGCGCTGACGGCGGTCACGGCGGTGACGGCGGCGAGCGTCGCGGTGACGATCAGCCGGGGCGCCCGCGCCTTCATCCAGGCGCCGAGGGCGGTGCCGATCAGGCCGCCGGCGCCCGCGAACGCCGCGAGCAGGCCGAGCGCGAGGTTGTGCGACACCGGGTCGAACCGCTCCTGGCGGAGCAGGAACGCCAGGTAGAGCACGAGGAAGCCGGACAGGGCGCGCAGCACGGCGTTCGCCTGCATCGCCTCCGCGACGATCGGGCCGACGCGGGGCAGCGTCCGCCAGTGCCGGGCGGGCCGGCCGGGCTCGGCGTCCGCCGCGTCCCCGGCACCGGTTCCGGCGGTGGCCGTATCCGGCGGCGCCTCGGCGGTGTCGGGCATGTCCACGTGCTTCGGCAGCCGCATCGCGAACACGATGCCGAGCAGGAACAGCGCCGTGCCGATCCGCAGCACCCAGCCGGGGCCGATCAGCACGGCGAGTCCCGCGCCCGCCGGAGCGGCGACCGACGAGGCGATCAGCCCGGCGAACGAGGCCCGCGCGTTCGCCGTGACCAGCGTGATCTCGTCCGGCAGCAGCTGCGGCGTCACCGCCGCGCGCAGCACCCCGTACGCCTTCGAGGTCACCAGGACGCCGAACGCGGCGGGCAGGAAGGTGACCGGGTCGTTGTGCGCGACGGCGCCCGCCATGCCCCAGCACAGCAGCCCGCGGATCGCGAACGTGGCGGCCACCGCGTACCGGCGGACGTGCCGCATCCGGTCGAGCGCGGGGCCGATCAGCGGCGCGACCAGCGCGAACGGCGCCATCGTGACGAGCAGGTAGAGGGCGACCTGGCCGCGCGCCTGGTTGACGTCCAGGCCGAAGAACAGCGTCCCGGCGAGCGCGACGGTGACCATCGCGTCGCCGGCCGAGTTCAGCGCGGACGCCTCGATGAGGTCGCCGAGGCCGCTGCGCCCGGCGCCGCGCGCGTGCGTGACACGCCGGGTGAGCCGCCCGGCGCCGCACGCGGCCGAGCGCATGCCGCGCAGCGTCCTGCCCGCGCCGCCCACACCGACGCGTACGGAGCGTCGCAGTCCCATCGCGCCCTGATCTCTCCTCGCGGGATTCGTGCCGCCTCCGGCCGTCGCGACCCGCCTGGTCGCGCATCCGGCCGCCTGATTGAGAGTACGTTCCCTTTCGGCGGGCCGGATCACCTCGCGCCGGCCGCGGCCCGCGTGTCGGGTCATGCCCCGGGATGCGCGAGAATCGAGATGTGAGCCCAACGCGTCAGTCCAGCCCCGCGCGTACCGCCGCCGCGCGCACCACCTCCGGGCCCGCCCGCCGGACCCGCACGCCCGCCGTCGATCCCGCCTGCGCCGAGGCGGTGGACCTCGCGCGGACCGCGGCCGAGGAGACCGCCCGTCCCGCGCCGGTCGGGGAGCATCTCGGCCTGCGCGCCGAGGGCGACCGGGTGGTCACGCACTTTTTCGCCGCGCTGGACCCGGCCTACACGGGCTGGCAGTGGGCCGTCACGGTCACCCGCGCCGCCCGCGCCAAGATCGTCACGGTGAGCGAGTGCGTGCTGCTGCCCGGCGACGACGCGCTGCTCGCGCCGCAGTGGGTGCCGTGGCTGGAGCGGCTGCGCCCCGGCGATCTCGGCCCCGGCGACCTGCTGCCGACCGCGCCCGACGACGTCCGGCTCGCCCCCGGCTACGCGCAGGTCGACGAGTCCGTCGAGCGCGAGGCGCAGTGGGAGCTCGGCCTCGGCCGGGTCCGGGTGCTGTCCCGCGAGGGCCGCGACGAGGCCGCCGCCCGCTGGTACGACGGCGTCGCGGGGCCCCGCGCGCCGATCGCCGCGTCCGCGCCGGCGCAGTGCTCCACCTGCGGTTTCTACGTGTCGCTCGCGGGCGGCCTGCGGCAGATGTTCGGCGTGTGCGCCAACGAGTACGCCCCGGACGACGGCCGGGTGGTGTCCGCCGACCACGGCTGCGGCGCGCACTCCGAGGCCGTCAACCTGCCGGCGGCGTCCGAGCACAACCCGCCGGTGATCGACGAGCTGGGCTACGACGTCGTCCCGTCCGCCGGCGAGGACGCCGGGTCCCTGGACGACGAGGCGCTCGGGCACAGCTGACCGCGACCAGACCGGACCGGGGGCGCGCGCCGTCCCTCCGACGAGCCGCGACCCGCGCGGCGAGGTGGTGACCGAGGTGGCCGCGGACCCGTTCGGCACGCGCGTGCTGCGCGAGCGCGTCCTGCGCGCCTGGGACGAGTCCCCGGCGCGCTTCCGCGAGGACGCCAACACCGAGGAGGACCACGCCCTCGGCGGCTACCGCGACCGCGTGGTCATCGAGCTGGCGCAGAACGCGGCGGACGCCGCGCTGCGCGCCGCCGTCCCCGGGCGGCTGCGGCTGTCGCTGGACCCCGCCGGCGCGGTGCTGACGGCGGCGAACACGGGCGCGCCGCTGGACGCCGCGGGCGTCGAGGCCCTCTCCACGCTGCGGGCGTCCGCGAAGCGCGACGACGCGGGCGCGGTGGGGCGGTTCGGCGTCGGGTTCGCGGCGGTCGTCGCCGTGACCTCCGAGCCGTCGATCGCGTCCCGGACCGGCGGCGTCGAATGGTCGGAGGACCGGGCGCGCGCGCTGGCGGGCGGCCTCGCCGGGGTCGCGGACGAGCTGGCGCGGCGGGAGGGCCGGGTCCCGCTGCTGCGGCTGCCGTTCGAGGCGGAGGCGCCGCCGGAGATCCCGGACGGGTTCGACACGGTCGTCCGGCTGCCGCTGCGGGCGGGCGCGGCCGATTCCGTGCGGCGGCAGCTGGAGCAGGTGGACGCGGCGCTGATGCTGGCGCTGCCCGCATTGGAGACCGTCGAGATCGACATCGGCGGCGACGTCCGGGTACTCACCGCGGAGCGGCGCCAACCGGGGCTGGTCGTCGTCGACGGGCAGGCGTGGCGGACCGTTGAGGCGCATGGGGCGACGCCTGGAGAACTGCTTGAGGATCGGCCCGTCGAGGAACGGGCGCGCGCGTCCTGGCAGGTGCGATGGGCGCTCCCCGAGGAGGGCCTGCCGGACGGTACGCCCGCCGTCGTGCACGCGCCCACGCCCAGCGACGAGCGGCTCGACCTGCCGGCGCTGCTCATAGCGTCGTTCCCGCTCGCGCCTGACCGGCGGCATGTCGCGCCAGGCCCCTTGACCGACTTCCTCGTGGCGCGGGCCGCCGAGGCGTACGTGGACCTGCTGAAGGCGCGTCCGGCCGAGCCGCGCTTGCTCGATCTGGTGCCCGGCCCTGTGGGCGCCGGGGAACTCGACGCGCGGCTGCGGCGGGCCGTCCGCGAACTCCTGCCGGAAGCGGCGCTTCTCCCCGTCCCGGACGACCCCGAGGGCCGCCGGATGCGCGGCCGGGACGCCGTGGCGCTGGACGCCCCCGCCGCCTTCTTGGACCTCCTCGCGGGGCGCGCCGGCGAGGAGGCCGTCGTCGGCGGGCTCCTGCCGCCCGGTTGGCCGGCGCGGAGCCCGGCGCTCGCCGCGCTCGGCGTCCGCCGCGTCGAGCTGGCCGACGTCGTGGACGAGCTGGCCGCTGTGGAGCGCGGACCGCGCTGGTGGCATCGGGTGTACGAGGCGCTCACCGAGGCCGCCAGGGACGCTCTGGGGGCGCTTCCGGTGCCGCTGGCGGGCGAGGCGGGACGGCTGGTGCGCGGGCCGCGCGGCCTGCTGATCGCGGACGGCGTCGATCCGGCGGGCCTCGACGCGCTCGGGCTGCGGTTCGTGCATCCCGACGCCGTCCATCCGCTGCTGCTGCGGCTCGGCGCGGTCGAGGCGGGCCCGCGGGCGGTCCTCGCCGACCCGGCGGTGCGGGCCGCCGTGGAGGACTCCTTCGACGCCGACGACCCCGGCGCCGTCGCCGAGGCCGTCCTGGGCCTGGTCGCGGCGGCCCGGCTCGACCCCGGCGAGGAGCCGTGGCTGGCCGAGCTGGCGCTCCCCGGCGACGACGGCGATCTCTACCCCGCCGGCGAGCTGCTCCTGCCGGACAGCCCGCTGCGGACCGTGATGGCCGGCGACGCGCCGTTCGGCGTCGTCGCTCCCGAGACGCTGGAGCGGTGGGGCGCCGAGGCCCTCACCGCCGCGGGCGTGCTGGACGGCTTCGCCCTCGTGCGCGCGGAGGACGTGAACCTGTCCGGCCTGCTGGACGAGGCCGAGACGCTCGAACTCGACGACGAGGACCGCTGGGCCGACCACGTCCTCGAACGGATCGGCCCGCAGGAACTGCCGCCGCACGTGCCGGAGTTCCAGGCGGTCCGCGATCTGGAACTGGTCGACGACTGGCCCGCAGCACTACGGCTCCTGGCCGCACCGCCATGGCGCGCCGCGATCGTGGAGCCCGCCCATGTCGCCCTGTACACGGGCCACCGCGCCGTGGTCCCGTCCTACACGGCGTGGTGGCTGAGCCACCGCCCCATCCTGGACGGCCGTAGGCCGGGCGAGTTCCGCCTCCGAGGCGACGACGCGCTCGCAGGGCTCTACGACATCGCCCCAGAGGGATTCGACGAGCAGCTACTGCTGGCCTTGGGCGTCCGTACATCGCTGGCCGATCTGCTGGACGAACCCGGTGGCGCCCAAGAGTTGCTCGACCGGATGGGCGATCCGGAACGCACCGTGAGCCGCGTCCAACTCGGCGGTCTATGGACGGCCCTCGCCGACGCCGACGTCACGGTGGAGCCGCCCGAAAGCGTGCGCGCGGTGGTGGACGGCGTGGTCGAGGTCGTCGACGCCGCCGACGCCCTCGTCCTGGACGGTCCCGACGTCCTGCCGCTACTGGCCGGGCAGCCCCTCGTCATCGCCGCGCAGGGACGGGACGCGCGGCTCGCCGAACTGCTCGACCTGCCCGTGGCCGGTGACGAGGTGCCCGGCACGGTGGAGACGGCGGGGGAGAAGCGGCCCGTCCCGGACGCCGTCCGGGCGGTGCTGCCGCACGCGCCGGAGACCTACCTCGCGCACGAGCGGCTCATCGTGGACGGCCAGGACGTCCCATGGTGGACGAGGGACGGCGAAGTCCACGCGAGCGGGACCGGCGGCCTAGCGCGCGCGCTCGCCTGGTCCTGCGAGGACTGGGCGGCGAGGCTCCTCGCCGAGGCCGTCCTCCGCGACCCGGACGCCCTGCCCCTCCTGCTGGCCGAGGACGACCTGGAGCCCTAGCCCGGGAGTTCTGGACGGTCTGGAGTTCTGGACGGCCTGGAGTTCTGAGCGGCCTGGCTTCCAGCCGTCCTGGACTTCTAGACGTCCGCCTCGGACGTCTCAGAGGTCTTGGAGGTCTTCGAGGTCTCGGACGTCTCCGCGACGGCGTCCTGGCGCGTGGCCCCGGGACCCTCGGGCCTCTCGGGTTCGCCATCGGCGGGCAGCGTCGCGTCCTCCACGGCCGCCTCGCGGCGGGCGGCGCGGGCGGCCTCCTGGCGCTCGCGGCCCGCCTGCAGCCGCGGGATGTACCAGATGCCGAACAGGCCGGTCACGATCCCCGTCACGCACACCCACAGCCACCAGCGGTCCCCGGACGGCGTCCCGGCCACCAGCAGGACGACGAGCGCGATCGCCCACGCCACGGTGCCCGCGAGGGCCACGCGGACGTCGTTGGTCCGCATGGGCGGCGGGTCCGGACGGCGCGGAGGGGTCATGGAGATCAGGTTACGCGGCGGGCGGGCGAGAGGGGCGTCACACCCGGGGCTGGGAGAAGCCCGAGGTGAAGAGGGTGATCAGCCGCTCGTAGCTGGCCTCCAGGTCCTCCGGGAGGCCGAAGCCGCCCGCCGCCTCCAGGATGGCGAAGCCGTGCACGGCGGAGCGCAGGCAGCGGGTCGCGTGGACGAGCTCCGGGCCGTCCAGGCCGTAGCCGCGCAGCACCGCGTAGAGGACGCCGAGGACGCGTTCGGCGGCGGCCTCGGCGAAACGCCCGTGCTCCGCGGACTGCTCCAGCGACGCGTAACGGCTAGGGTGCTCCACAACGTAGCCGCGGTAGGCGCGCATGATGGCCGCCACGGCGTCGTCCCGGGAGCGTCCCATGGCGGCGGTACCGAGGCGGTCGGCCAGCTCTTCGAGGATTCTCGCGGTCACCAGCTGTCGCAACTCGGCCAGGTTGCGGACATGCTTGTAGAGGGAGGGGGTCGCGACCCCGGCCCTTCCGGCGACCGCGGCGAGCGTGAGGGCGCCGGGTCCGCCGGCGTCCACGACGGCGATGGCGGCGTCCACCACCGCGTCCGGCGTCAGGCCCGCGCGCGGCATCCCGATCCTTTCTTCGACTACTTAATAGCCAAAAAGCTAATAGGGTTAGCTGCGCGTGTCAAGGAGCGGGCGTGGCAGCATGGGTGACCAGCACGGGAGAACGATGACGATGACTACGCCACCGACCGGCGGCCGGACCGCCTCGCCTCCGGGGCTGGCCGAGGAGCTGCGCATCTCGATCGCGCGGCTGTCGCGCCGGCTCCGGCACCTGCGGCCGCCGGCGCCCGACGGCGGGCCGAACCCGCTGTCGCTCACCCAGTTCGCGGCGCTCGCCGCCATCGAGCGGCACGGCTCCATGACGCCCCGCGAGTTGGCCGACCACGAGAAGGTGCAGCCGCCGTCGATGACGCGCGTCATCGCCTACCTGGAGGAACGCGGGCTCGTGGTGCGCAGCCCGCATCCGACCGACGGGCGCCAGGTGGTGCTGATGGCCACCGAGGACGGCTCGTCGCTGCTGCGCGCCGAACGGCGCCGCAAGGAGGCGTGGCTGTCCACCCGGCTCGGCGAGCTGACCGACGACGAGCGCGAGATCCTGCGCCGCGCCGCGCCGATCATCGACAAGCTCAGCCGCTCCTGATCCCGCCCTGCCGCATCCCGCCCTGCCGCACCCCGCCCTGCCGCACCCCGCCCTGCCGCACCCCGCCCTGCCGCACCCCGCCCTGCCGCATCCCGCCCTGCCGCCCCTCCCGATTCCGCTCGGCCGCCGCTCCTGACGCCGCCCTGCCGCCGGTCCCGGGCGGCCGGTTCCGGTGCCGTGAGGCGGTCCGGTTGCCGGAATAGCGGTCACGCGATTATCGTTAGCCTTGATAATGACTTCTGCTAACGATGGACACGATGAACCGGACGGTGCCCCGGCGCGCGGGGCACGCTCCGGGCGGGCCGGCCGCTCCGGGGCCGCGCTCCCCGTAGCGCCCCGCGCGCACCGCCGCCGTCCCGCCCCCCGTACCCCCGCCCGTTCCCCGCACGCGGCCGTCCATCCGGCGGGCCGGCCGGACGCCGCCGGGCCGCCGCCGCACGCCGAGCGCGCCGGGCTCCCGGCTGGAGCGGTCCAAACGACCAGCGGACCGCCCGCCGCCCAGGCTGACCAGGCCGCCGACCGGACCGCCGCCGACCAGGCCGTCGCCGAGGCCGATCAGGCGGACCAGGCCGCAGGCGCCGTCGTCGCTGCCGAGGAGACCGACGCCGTTCTCGAAGCCCCGGACACCACCCCGAACGCGGCCACAGACGCCGACAGGGACGCTGACGGGGACGCCGACACGGACGCCGAGCCGGAAGACCCCGAGGAAGCCCCGCCCGGCGGCATGTTCCGGTCCCTCCGGACCCGGAACTACCGCCTGTACGCCATGGGTCAGGTGGTCTCCAACACCGGCACCTGGATGCAGCGCGTCGCGCAGGACTGGCTCGTCCTCGACCTCGCCCACAACAACGGCACCGCGCTCGGCATCACCACCGGCCTTCAGTTCCTGCCGCTGCTGCTGTTCGGCCTGTGGGGCGGTGTGATCGCCGACCGCTACCGCAAGCGCCGCGTCCTGATGATGACGCAGGTGTCGATGGGCGCGCTCGCGCTGATCCTCGGCGTCCTCACCGTCACCGGCAACGCGCAGGTCTGGCACGTGTACCTGCTGGCGTTCGGGCTCGGCCTCGCCACCGTCGTCGACAACCCCACCCGCCAGTCGTTCGTGATCGAGATGGTCGGCAAGCGCGACCTGCCGAACGCGATCGCGCTGAACAGCGCCACCTTCAACGGCGCCCGGCTGCTCGGCCCCGCCGTCGCCGGCGTGCTGATCGCCGTCATCGGCACCGGCCCGGTGTTCCTGGTGAACGCCGCGTCGTTCGGCGCCGTCCTGCTCGGCCTGTACGCGATGCGCGAGAGCGAGCTGCACGACTCCGGCACCGTCAAGCGCGCCAAGGGCCAGCTCCGCGAGGGGCTGCGGTACGTCCGGGGGCGCCGCGACCTGGTCCTCGTCCTGGTGATGGTCGGGTTCGTCGCGACGTTCGGCATGAACTTCCAGATGACGACCGCTCTGGTCGCCAAGGAGGTCTTCCACACCGGCGCGTCCTCGTTCGGCCTCGCGTCCAGCATGCTGGCGCTCGGCGCGCTGACCGGCGCCCTGCTGGCGGCGCGGCGCTCGACCAGGCCCCGGCTCCGGCTGCTGATCCTCGCCGCGATGACGTTCGGCGTGATGGAGACCGCCGCCGGGCTCGCCCCCACGTACTGGTCGTTCCTGGTGCTGCTCGTCCCGGCCGGGATCGCGCTGATGACCTTCACCACGTCGGCGAACGCGACGATGCAGCTCGGTGTCCAGCCCGAGATGCGCGGCCGCGTGATGGGCCTCTACATGTTCGTCTTCATGGGGACCAACCCGCTCGGCGCGCCCACCGTCGGCTGGATGGCCGAGCACTTCGGGCCCCGGCTGAGCATCGTGCTCGGCGGGCTGGTCTCGATGGCCATCGCGGTCGTCGTGGCGGCGCTCGCGGCGCCGCGCGGCTCGATCAGGCCCGCTCTGGCGCGGCTGGCCCGCGTCCCGGCCGCGGGCCGCTGACGCCCCGCGCCGGCGGCGCGCCACGGGCCGCCGGCGGCGCGCCACGGCCAGGCGCCCGGCGGCGCGGCCCCAACCGGCGCCGATGGCGCGGTGCCAACCGGCGCCGATGGCGCGGTGCCAACCGGCGCCGATGGCGCGGTGCCAACCGGCGCCGATGGCGCAGCGCAACCGCGTGACAACGGGTGCCGTCTGCTGGAAAGCTGAAGTGGTGGCTCTCCGGACGTTCCCATGAGGCTCTTCGTGGCGCTCGTACCGCCGCCGGACATCCTGGACGAGCTCGAGGAGGCCGTCCTTCCGCACAAGGACGACGTCCCCGAGCTGAAGTGGGTCCGGCGGGAGCTGCTCCACGTCACGCTGGCCTTCCTCGGCGAGTGCGACGACCGCACCGTCGACCGGCTCCTGCCCCGGCTGGAGCGCGCCGCCCGGCGGCACGAGCGGATGACGCTGTCGCTCGCCGGCGGCGGCGCGTTCCCGAGCAACGGCGCGCACGCCCGCGTCCTGTGGACGGGCCTGTACGGCGACCGGCGCGGCCTGGCCCGGCTCGCGGCGTCCGTCGCCGCTGCGGGACGCCGCGCGGGGACGCCGCCCGACAAGCACCGCTCGTTCCGGCCGCACATGACCCTCGCCCGGTCCCGGCAGCCGATCGACGTGCGGCCGCTGATGGAGGCGCTGTCGGCGTTCGCGACCGGCTCGTGGACGGCCGACGCCGTCCAGCTGATGTGCAGCCACCTGCCCGGCAAGCAGTACGACCAGCTGACCTACGAGCCGCTGAAGACCTGGTCGCTGCGCTACAGCTCCGGCGGGGGAGGCGCGGGCCGGTCGGCGTCCGGCGGGCCCCAAGGGACGCCGTAGCGCTCGCAGGCGCGGCGGAGCTCCTCCAGGTCGGGCGGGAACGTCACCTGCCGCAGGACGCGTCCTGAGGGCCCCCAGACGACCAGCCGCGGCAGCCGCTCGGTCGACTCGTCGATGCCGACGCCGCCGATGCGGTCCCGGGCGAGGTCCCACTCGACCCGGCCGCGCCGCGTCACGACCGCCAGCCCGGCGGACGACACGCGCAGCTGCGGGCGGTTCCGGTCGTACAGCCAGTAGCCCGCGAGGCCGACCAGCAGCCCGGCGGGCACCGACCAGCTCGCCGTGGTGCCGAACCCGCCGAGGTCGGGGCCGAGCCACACCGCGCCGATCAGCGCGACCGCCTCGCACAGCAGGACGCTCATCCCGTACGTGCCGACGCGGGAGCGGCGCGTCGCGTCCAGCAGCGCCCCGGGGGCGGTCACCGGGCTCGGCGGCTCCGGCGCCGTGAACGCGAAGTCCGGCTCGCCGGGGAGCCCGCCGGACGTCCGGAGCGGGTCCCGCGCGCCCTCCGGCGCCCCGGACCCGTCAGGCGCCCCGGACCCGTCAGGCCCCTCGGACCCGTCGGCCCCGTCGGACGCCGCGCCCGGCGCGGACAGCGGCGCCGTCGCGCGGGTCTCCGGCTCCGGCGCCGCCAGCGTCGACATCGCCGAATGGAACGCGGCGCTGAGATAGGCGTCGTACTCCGCGTCGTTCACCGGCAGGCCCGCCTTCCGGGCCGACTCGCGCAGGTCCGTGCGGGAGATCCGCAGCGCCGACAGCGGCGCGGCGAAGAACTCGTCGCCGTCGGCGTCGTACAGCCGCACCCACGCGTGCCCGGCGATCGTCAGCAGCTCGATGCCGCCGATCCGGTCCTCCGGCATCTTCAACACCACGTCGCCGGCCGCGTCCGCCCAGCCGAGCCCGCCGTCCGCGACGACCAGCCGGCCGCCCGGGACCTGCGCGAAGATGTCCGGCAGCCCCTCCAGCCCGTACTCGGGACGGCGCGGCGGCCGCGCCCCCGGCGTGATCACGTGGTAGCCGTGGTCGTCGAGCGCGTGCGCGAGCTGGAAGCCGTCCAGGCCGTGCGCGGGCAGCCGCGCGACCAGCTCCAGCCGGTGCCCGAACGCCAGCGCCGCGAGCTCCGCGCGGCGCGGCTCGCCGCTCAGCGGGTCCAGCCGCAGCCCCGGGCCCACCACGACCGCCGCGACCTTCCCGGACGGCAGGTCCTGCAGATGGCGGCGGCCCGGCCGGGCTCGCACCAGCAGCCGCTCCGCGGTGATCGTCCAGTGCACCCGGGCGGCGCGCAGCAGCCGCCGCCGCGCCGCG
>NZ_JBEYYT010000193.1:0-16852 GCF_040645715.1 Spirillospora sp. NPDC046719
GGGCGGGGGGGCGGGGCCGCGGCGGCGCCGCCCCGCGTCCCGGTCCCGGCGGCGCCCCGTCCGGTGAAGGACGCGCTGGTCGTCGACTTCAGCGCGCTGTGGGCGGGTCCGCTCTGCGCGCATCTCCTCGGCCTGGCGGGCGCGCGGGTCGTCAAGGTCGAGACGCCCACCCGCCCGGACGGGGCCCGGTACGGCGACCCCGGCTTCTACCGGCTCCTGCACGGCGGCCACCGCTCCGTCGTCCTGGACCCCGCGACCGCGGAGGGCCGCAAGGCGATGGCGGCGCTGGTGGAGGCGGCCGACATCGTCATCGAGGCGTCCCGCCCGCGCGCCCTCGCCCGGTGGGGGCTGGACGCCGAGGCCGCCGTCGCCGCCGGGACGACCTGGGTCTCGATCACCGCGAACGGCCGCGCGTCCGAGCGCGTCGGCTTCGGCGACGACGTGGCGGCGGGCGCCGGGCTGGTCTGCCGCGAACCGGACCTGTCCCCCGTGTTCTGCGGCGACGCGATCGCCGACCCGCTGACCGGGCTCACCGCGGCCGTGCTGGCGGCGGCCGCGCCGCCGGGGCGCGGCGTCCTCTGGGACGTGTCGATGTCCGCCGTGGTCGCGTCGACCCTCGATCCGGGTTCGCCACTCCCCAGTGCGCCGGCGCTCCGCCGCGGCGGCGGGTGGGCCGTCGACACCGGGTCCGGGCTCGTCCCGGTCGCCTCCCCGGAGCGCCGCGCCCCGGACGGCGACGCGCCCGCCGCCGGCGCCGACACCGCCGGCGTGCTGCGGGGACTGGGGATCGCGGTCCCGTGAGCCCATGGACGAGCCCGTGACCTCGCTGCTGTTCCGCGACGCCGAGATCGGCGGGCGGCTCCGGACGCACGTCCGCGTCGAAGGCGGGCGGATCGGCGAGGTCGGCCCGCATCTGGCGCCCACGGGCGCGGACGAGGTGGTCGAGTGCCGCGGTGGCGCGCTGCTCCCGGGACTGTGGGACCACCATGTGCATCTGCATGCCCTGTGGGCGTGGCGGCGGTCCGTGCAGTGCGGACCGCCGGAGGTCGAAGGACGCGACGCCCTGGCGGCGGCGCTCCGCGCGGCGGCACCCGATGAGACCGGGTGGGTGCGCGGCGTCGGCTACGTCGAGAGCGTCGCCGGGGACCTGGACGCGGCGCGTCTCGACGGGCTGCGCGCCGACGTCCCCGTCCGCGTCCAGCACCGCAGCGGCGCGCTGTGGACGCTCAACTCCGCCGCGGCGCGCGAGGCGGGCCTGGCGCAGGGGCGGCACCCCGGCATCGAACGCGACGCGGATGGTGTCCCCACCGGCCGGCTGTGGCGCGCCGACGGCTGGCTCCGCTCCCGCCTGCCCGCCGGGCCGCCCGCGGACCTGAAGGCCGTCGGACGCGACCTGGCGCGGTACGGGATCACCGGCGTCACCGACGCCACACCCGACCTCGCCGCCGGCGCGATCGCCGCGTTCGAGGAAGGGGCGCTTCCCCAGCGCGTGCACCTGCTCGGCATGCCCCTCGACGCCCCGTCCCCCCGCCATCCGCGGGTGTCCACCGGGCCCTACAAGATCGTCCTGGCCGATTCGGGCCTTCCCTCGCTGGACGATCTGACCGGCCGCATCGCGGCCGCCCGCGCGCGGGACCGGGCCGTGGCCGTGCACTGCGTCACCCGCGAGGCGCTGCTGCTCCTCCTCGCGGCGCTCGGCGAGACCGGGGTCCGCGACGGCGACCGCGTGGAGCACGCCGCGCTCGTCCCGGCGGAGACCATCGGGGAACTGGCCCGGCTCGGCCTGCGCGTCGTCACACAGCCCGGCTTCATCGCCGACCGGGGCGACGACTACCTGCGCGACGTCCCGGCCGCCGACCACGGCGACCTGTACCGCTGCGGCCGCCTCGCCGCCGTGGGCGTGCCGGTCGCGGTGTCGAGCGACGCGCCCTACGGACCCCTCGACCCGTGGGCGGTGATCGACGCCGCCGCGCGCCGCCGCACCCGGTCCGGGGCGATCGTGGCCGGCGGCGAGGCCGTCCCCGCGTACGCCGCCCTGCGCTCCTACCTGACGCCGCCCGGCGACCCGGGCGGGCGTGCCCGGGGCGTCCGGCCCGGCGCGGCCGCCGACCTGGCCCTGCTCCACGTCCCGCTCGCCGACGCGCTGCGCGGCCCGGACGCGAGGGCCGTCCGCCTCACCGTCATCGATGGCCGCCTCGTCGAAGGCTGACGGCCGCACCGGGGCGTCACGGCAGAGGAGCCGCCGTGTAGAGGTCGGGCCGCCGGCCGGGGCGCACGACCAGTTCCGTGCCCGGCTCCCCGTCGCGCAGGAGGTCCTCGACGGCGGCGGCGACCTCCTCGGCGGTGAGCATGGGGATGCCCGCCGCCCGGAACCGGTCGCGGGCTCCGGCGGTCAGAGGCGTGTCGACGAGGCCGGGGCAGACGGCGCTGAGGCGGATCCCCTCCCGCGACAGCGGACCGGACAGGGCGCGGACCAGGCCGATGACGGCGTGCTTGGTCATCGTGTAGATCGGGTCCTGCTCGACGCCCTGGAGAGCGGCGAGCGACGCGGTGACGACGATGGACCCGCCGCCGTTCCCGCGCATGACGGGAAGCGCGGCGCGCAGCCCGTACACGACGGAGTGCTGGTTGACGCCGACGACCGCCTGGTAGCGGCCGAGGTCGAGAGTGCCGGGGTCCTTGTCGACGGAGTTGGTCCCCGCGTTGAGGACGAGCAGGTCCAGACGCCCGCCGGCGGCCCGCACCGCCCGCGCGGACAGCTCCGGATCGGTCAGGTCGCCGACGACCGCGGTGCCGCCGACCGACGCGGCCACCTCCCGCACCGCCGGATTGCGGTCGACCACCACGCATCGGGTCCCGGACGCGGCGAGGCGCCGGGCGACCGCCGCGCCGATGCCGCCCGCCGCACCGGTGATGACCGCGCTTTCGCTCGTCATGTTCCTCCTCATTCGCCTGAACCGCCACGGCGGCCGAGCCGCCCTGCCCCCCGGCCGTCAGCCGCCCTGCTCCTCCGGCCGCCGGGCGGGACGCCAGAAGACGGCCAGCAGGAGGGCGGCGCCGGCGCCCCCGGCGAGGGCGGTGACCGCGAGGCCCGTCCAGCCGGAGAGGTCGCCGTCGATCCCGAGGGCACGGTCGAGGGACACGGCGCCGCCGCCCAGGGCGCCGATCCCGCACGCCACCATGATGATCATGGCGACGTACTCGTAGCCCTGGCCGGGCCGGAAGATGAAGAAACCGTTGCGCAGGTGCGCGGTGATGAACGCGACCGCCATCGTGCCGACGGCCCCGGCGGCGGCGAGCGGGGTGAGCAGCCCGAGCAGCAGCAGGACGCCGGCGCCGAGCTCCGTGCCGGTCGCCATCAGGGCGTGCAGCCGGCCCGGCCGCAGCCCCATGGACTCGAACCAGCCCGCCGTGCCCTCGATCCTGCCGCCGCCGAACGCGTGGTTCCAGCCGTGCGCGATCAGGGTGCCGCCGACGGACACCCGCAGGACGAGTGAGGCGATGTCGGCGGCGGCCGCGTCTGCTGCCATGCGGGGGTTCCTTTCGTCGGCGCCGGCGCGGGGGACGGCCGGCGCTGGATACGGTGGCGCCTTCGCTCAGGGGACGACGGCCGCGAACGCCTTGCGTTCCAGGAACTCGTCCAGTCCGGCGGCCCCCATCTCGCGGCCGATCCCCGACTGCTTGAAGCCGCCGAAGGGGACGTCCGGCGCGAAGTAGTTGCCGCCGTTGATGCTGAGCGTGCCGGTGCGGATCCGCCGGGCCACGGCGATGGCGCGTGCCTCGCTGGCACTGTGCACCGCTCCGGAGAGGCCGTAGGCGGAGTTGTTGGCGATGCGGACGGCGTCGTCATCGTCGTCGTAGGCGATGACGGCGAGGACCGGCCCGAACACCTCCTCCTGCGCGATCTCGCTGTCGGGATCCACACCGCTCAACAAGGTCGGGGTGTAGAAGAACCCCGGATCGACCTTCTCGCCGCCGGTCACCAGCTTCGCGCCTCCCTCCACGGCACGCCGCACCATCCCGTCCACCTTCTCCCGCTGCCGCTCACTGATCAACGGCCCCATGTAGGTGTTCGGATCGCGCGGGTCCCCGTAGCGGATCCCGGCGAGCTGGGCGGCGACCCGCTCCACCATCGCGTCGTGCTGGTCGCGCCGCACCAGCAGCCGGGAGGTGATCGCGCATCCCTGCCCGGCGTGCGAGCAGATGGTGAAGGCCGCGGCCATCGCGGTCAGGTCGAGGTCGGCGTCGTCGAGGACGACCATCGCGGACTTGCCGCCGAGTTCGAGGAAGACCCGCTTCACGGTCCCGCTCGCCGCGGCCATGATCTTGCGGCCGGTGGCGGTGGACCCGGTGAAGGTGACGACGTCCACGTCCGGATGGGTGGTCATGACCTCGCCGGCCGCCGGCCCCGCGGAGGTGAGGACGTTGACCACGCCGGCCGGGATGTCGGTGCGCTCGGCGATCAGCTCGGCCAGCGCCAGCGTCACCAGCGGCGTGTCCGGCGCGCCCTTCAGCACGACCGTGCACCCGGCGGCGAGCGCCGGCGCCAGCTTGGCCAGGGCGAGCTGGTTGGGGTAGTTGTACGCGGTGATCGCGGCGACGACCCCGGCGGCCTCCTTCTCCACCCACCGGCGGTGCCGCCGGCCCCGGGCCTCGATCTCGCCGAGGTCCTCGGTGAAGGACTGGTCCCGCAGGAGCCCCGCGTAGTAGCGGACGATCTCCAGCGGCTCGTCCAGTCCCGCGCCGTGGGTGACGATGCGGGGCGACCCGGTGTCGGCGATCGTCAGCTCCCGCAGGTCCTCCTTGTGCTCGGCGAGCACCTGGTACAGCTGCTCCAGGCAGCGGACGCGGAGAGCGGCGTCGGTCGGCCAGGCCGTGGTGTCGAACGCGCGGCGGGCCGCGGCGACGGCGGCCTCGGCCTGGGCGGGCGTGGCGTCGGGGGCGTGCCCGATGACCTTTCCGGTGGCCGGGTCGAGCGACGGGTACGTCCGCTCCCCCTCGACCAGGCGGCCGCCGATCAGCAGTCGCCTCGTCCGCTCCGCGCGTGCGGCGGATCCCGCCGCCGCTCCGGCGTCGCGCTGGTTTCCCATCCCGCCTCCTCCAGTCTGAAAACCTCATTCTCTTGAATGAGAACAGGAACTTCAAGAGCTCAGCGCACGGCACCTGGGAGACCTTCGTGCCGCGACGACCCCACCCGAGGCCCGCGAAGGCGGGACGGCGGACCTACCGGGCGCTCACGGATGAGAGTATTGTTCTCGCAATTGAAAAGTAAGTTCTACCCCCTGGGATCGCCCGCCGCCTCAGAGAGGACGACGTCGTGAGCGTGGACGACGAGGCCCGCAAGAAGAACCGCTACGAGTTCGACCGGCACACCCCGGAGTACCGCCGGCAGTTCACCTCGATCACCCGTGAGATGCAGCAGAAGTGCCCGATCGCCTGGTCGGACACCTACGACGGGCACTGGGTGGCCGCCGGCGCCGCGGAGGTGTTCGAGCTCGCCCGGTCCGCCGACAAGCTGTCGAACGACCACGACGTGAAGGGGGAGCGGCGCGGCTACAAGGGCATCACCATCCCGGCCCCGGACCCGGCGCCGCCGGTGCGGGGCGGCTTCCTGGAGATGGACCCGCCCGAGCAGCGCCACTACCGGCAGGCGCTGAACCCCTACCTGTCCCCCGCCGCCGTGAGCCGCTGGATCCCGTTCGTCGACGAGGTGGTGCGCGCCTGCCTGGACGAGCGGTCCGAGAGCGGGACCATCGACTTCGTCGACGACCTGGCGAACATCGTGCCCGCCGTCCTCACCCTGGCGATGCTCGGCGTGCCGGTGAAGAGGTGGGCGCTGTACAGCGAACCGACCCACGCCGCCGTGTACACGCCGCCGAACTCGCCGGAGATGGCCCTGGTCCGCGAGCAGCAGGGCGCCTGCTTCTCCGACCTGTTCCAGGAGATGGGCGCGATCCGGGAGGACCCCCGCCCCGGCATGATCGACGCGCTGGTGCGCGCCGAGATCAACGGCGCGAGGCCGGACGACCTGGAACTGCTCGGCGTGCTCGCCCTCGTCATCGGCGGCGGGTTCGACACGACGACCGCGCTGACCGCGCACGCGCTGGAGTGGCTGTCGGACAACCCGGACGAGCGGGAGCGGCTGTCGCGCGAGCGCGACACCCTGCTGGACTCGGCCACCGAGGAGTTCCTGCGCTACTTCACCCCGGCCCCCGGGGACGCCCGCACGTTCTCCGAGGACTGCGAGATCGCCGGGACGCGCTTCAAGGAGGGCGAGCGCGTCTGGCTGTCCTGGGCCATGGCCAACCGGGACCCGTCGGTGTTCGCCGAGCCCGACCGGATCGACCTCGAACGCTCCGGGAACCGGCACCACGCGTTCGGCCTCGGCATCCACCGGTGCATCGGCTCGAACGTCGCGCGCACCGTGTTCAAGCGCATGATCGTGCAGGTGCTGGACCGCATGCCCGGCTACCGCTGCGATCCGGACGGCACCGTGCACTACGAGACGATCGGCGTCATCCAGGGCATGCGCCACCTGCCGGCGACGTTCGACCCGCACCCGCCGCTCGGTCCCGGGCTCGACGAGACCCTCGACATCCTCCAGAAGGCCTGCGACGAGCAGCGGCTCGCGGAGCCCGTCACGCGCCGCAAGGCCGCGGCGAAGATCGTCCGCTGACCGATCCGGACGGGGGGCGGGCCAGACCCGTCCCCCCGGTCCGGCCTTGCGGGCGACCGACCGCGCGTGGCCGGAGCCGGTGGCTGCGCCAGTACCGTGACTCTGTGGCCGACTCCGAGATCGAGATCGAGATCAGCGCGGACCTGGTGCGTGAGTTGCTGCAAGAGCAGCATCCGGACCTCGCAGGGCTGGCCGTCCGCGAAGTAGCGGGCGGGTGGGGCAACCAGATGTGGCGCCTCGGGGACGAGTTGGCCGTGCGCATGCCGCGTACGGCAGGTGCCCCGGAACTACTGCGCAAGGAGTGCCGGTGGCTGCCCGTCCTGGCCCCGCGCCTGCCGCTCCCGGTCCCGATCCCTGTCCGGGTGGGTGAACCGTCCGCCCGCTTCCCCAAGCCCTGGACGATCATGACGTGGGTCCCCGGCGAGCCGCTGGACCAGGGCTCGATCAGCCGCGGCGACCACGCGGCCGACGCCCTCGCGGATTTCCTCAAGGCACTCCACGCGCAGGCGCCCGAAGACGCGCCGATCAGCCAGGACCGCGGCGACCACCCCAAGAAGTGCACGGACGGCTTCGACCGCTTCTTCCACGCCGTCGTCCCCGACGGCCTCGCCGACGGCGTCCGGGCCGTCTGGGACGACGCCGTCGCGGCGCCCGAGTGGGACGGTCCGCCGGTCTGGGTGCACGGCGACCTGCATCCCGCCAACGTCGTCGTCTCGGACGGGACGCTCTCGGGCGTCATCGACTTCGACGCCGTGTTCGCCGGCGACCCGGCGTGGGACCTCGCGGCGGCATGGGTGATCCTTCCCGCCGGCACCGCCGCACGCTTCTTCGACGCGTACGCGCGAGCCGACGAGGCGACGATCCGGCGCGCCCGCGGGCTGGCCGCCCTGAAAAGCCTGTTCCTCATGCTGATGGGCCGGAACGGCGACCAGGGCCTTCCCGGCGGCAAGCCGGCATGGGGACCCGCGGGCCGGGCAGCGCTCGACCGCGTCCTGACAGGCGATCTCCTCGCGCGATAGACGCCTCCGCCTACTGGTGATCACCGGTGGCCGTGCCGTTCCCGGACCGGCCATTCAATGATCATGATCAGTGAGCGGCGTGGGGTCCGGCCCATCCGGTGGCGGCGACGACCTCCCGCGCGATGTCGGCGACGAGCCGCCCGTCCGTCGCCACCCGCACGGTCCCCGCGGGAGCTCGCCGGTCCAGGACCCGGGCCTTGCGGACACCTCCTTCCAGCTCCTGCTCCAACTCCGAGCCGAGTTCCCGTCCCACCAGCCGTTCGCGTGCGGTCTCGTCGGAGGCGGTGAGCAGGACCCGCACGATCCGCACTCCGGCCCCCATGGCACGCTCGAACATGCCCGTCGCCTCCGGCAGCACGCTCGCGGTGTTCGTATAGACCAGGCGCCGGTAGCCGCGCCGGGCGAAGTTGGCCCACACGGCGGTCAGGTTGATCTCGGTGATCTCCTCGCGGTGCGGGTCGCCTTCCGGAGCCGGATGCACCTGGCCCATGAAGTCACCATCGATGATCGCGTGAGCGACCGCCTCGGAGCGCAGCAGCGCCGAGACCTCCCACCCCACCGTGGTCTTGCCGACACCGGCTCGTCCTCCGATGAGGAGTACTTCCGCGCGTTCCATGGGGGCAGCGTGCCAGCGGGCGACCGCCACACGCGATCCGTTATCGCCCCAGTCGCCTGAGCCCAGCCCCGCCCACACGCGGCCCGCGCGCGCTCGGGGTTCGCCGACGCCCGCCGCTCGGAGCCGCCTTCACTGATCCCCGGTCACCGTCGCGGCGATCTCGTCCGGGGTCCAAGGTGGGGAGGTGCCATGGTCCCGCCAGGTGAGGTACCGCTCGACCGGACGCGGGAACTCCCCGATGTACCCGCCCGCACCGGCGAACACCCGTCCCGTGACGTCGGGCGACTCGGTGCTCGCGAGGAAGACGTAGAGCTGGGCGACGTACTCGGCGGGAGGCGGCGCCAGCGCTCCGGAGTGCATGAGGTCGTCCAGGATGCCCCGCCGGTGCAGCCGTTCGATGCCGGCCTCATAGTCCGGGCCGCTCGACAGGCGCGTCTCGGCGCCGGGGCAGACCGCGTTCACCCGGACGCCGTGTTCCCGCAGCTCTGCCGCCAGCGCGTAGGTCAGGCTGTTCACGGCTCCCTTGCCCGCCGGGTAGCCGGTCCCTCCGAAGGCCCCGGTGAACGCGTGCGAGCTGGTGTTCACGATCCAGCCCCGTCCCGCCTCGACCATGAGCGGAGCGAACGCCCGGCAGGTCAGGAACGTCGCGTGGAGGTGGACATCGATGAGCTCGCGCCAGGCCTCCACGGAGATGTCCAGGATCGAGGACCCGGGAGGCTCGGCGGTGCCCGCGCAGTTGACGAGGATGTCGGGGGTGCCGAGGTCCCGCGCCGCACGGACCAGCGACTCGACCACGCCGGGGTCCGCGGCGGAACCGGCCACGCCGACGGCCCGTGCCGATGCGCCCAGCTCGGCGACGGCATCGCCGACGGCCGCCGGATCACGTCCGTTGATCACGACGGACGCTCCCGCGCCCGCCAGCGCGCGGGCCACCTCCAGGCCGATGCCGCGGGACGACCCGGTGACGACGGCGACGCTCCCCTCCGCGAGCGACCTCATGGAGCCCCTCCTCCGGAGAACTCACTGCGGGAACCACCGGCAGCCAGAGACATAGTCACCTCTATGTACTCGTCCGGCTCGATGAGCTAGCGCCCGTCAGCCGTCGGCGCCCCCACCGGCTGGATGAACACCCCGTCGGCCTCGACGGTCACCCCGCCGGCGTCCGAGATCGACCCGGCCACGAACACCTTGCGCCCCTCCTCGCGGACGATGCCCGCTTCGAGGCGGAGCGGGCCGAGCGGAGTCCCGCGCCGGTAGCGCATGGTGAGCGTCCCGGTGAAGGCCGTGCGGCGCATCGCGGACGCCGCCTCCCCCATGATGTGGTCGAGAAGCATCGCGGAGACTCCCCCGTGCACCAGCCCGGGAGGCCCCTCGTACGCCGCGCCGAGGACCACGTCGGCGTGGCATCCCGACGAATCGTGCACCACGCGCAGGGGCGGGGCGATCGCGTTCGCGGCGCCCATCACGGCATTGCCCCAGTTCCAGGACCGGAGCTCGCCGTTGTACCGGATGCCGGCGGGACCGGGGAGCTGGGCGGCGCGCAGCCGCGCGACGAGCGCGGCGAGGTCGTCGCGGATCCGGTGCACCTCGTCGTCGTCGACGGTCGTCCGGATCGTGGCGTCGATCAGCTCGCGCACGGTCCCGGTCAGCGACGCCTTCACCGCTTCCCGGCGGTCCACCTCGGCGGTCGGCGTGTCTTCGCGGACGAAGCCGCCGACGCCCACCGCGGATTCTTCGGGAAAGGAACGGCGGCTCGTCATGCGCCGACCGTATACCGGAACCACGAGCGCCAACAAGGATCACATAGATACATCTATGTCTCTTTCGTCGGTACGGCCTCGTCGGCCACGCCGTCCGATCTACAATCACCTCGTGACCGAGCCCTCGACCGACCGGGCGGCGGAGGCGGGTGACCCGGCGAGCCGCGGCGCCACCGGCGCGCCCGTCAACGCGAGAGGGGCCCGGCTCAACCGGCGCGGCCTGGAGACCCGCGCCCGGGTGATCGGGACCGCGATCGATGTGCTCGCCGACGGCGAGCGCGGCGGTGAGGTCAGCGCCAACCTCGTCGCGAAACGCGCGGGCGTCACCTGGGGCACGGTCCAGCACCAGTTCGGCGGCGTCGACGGGCTCTGGGCCGCGGTCCTCCAGGAACTGGCGGGCCGGGGCGAGATGCTGCCGTGGAAGGAGATGGACGACGGGTCCGTCACCGAACGGATGACCCGGATCGTCGACGCCCTCTGGTCGGGTCTCGACTCCACCCCCGGCCGGGCGGTGGCGACGCTGCGCGGCCTGCTGCCCCGCAACACCGCCGAGCTGGCCGGCGCCTACCCGCGGACGACCGCGCAGCTCGCCCTCTGGGACCGCCACTGGCGGCGCGCCTACGCGCGGGCCTTCCGCGGGCTCGTCGTCGACGCCTACCGGCTGGAGCGCGTACGCCACCTCCTGCCGGCCGCCGTCCACGGCCTCTACCTGGAGCAGAACCTGAGCACCTGGACCGACATCGACGAGGCGCGCGCCGTCCTCGCCGAGTCGATCGCCGGCTACCTCGAAGGGCGCGGCTGAGCCCCCGCCGTCGACGGGGCGCCACCGGCGTCGGCGCCCGTGCCCGGGCCGAAGCGGCGCCGGTACTCCAGCGGGGTGAGCCCGATCTTGCGGCGCATCAGCGCGCGCAGGTTGGCGGCGGTGCCCAGCCCGCTGTACCGCGCGACCCGCTCGAACCGCGACTCGCCCCGCTCGATCATGCGGCACGCCAGGCCGAGCCGCTCCCCCGTCAGCCATCCGAGCGGCGTCGTGCCCAACTGCGCCCGGAAGCGGCGGTGCAGCGTGGCCGGGCTGACCGCGGCGCGCGCCGCGAGATCGGACACCGTGAGCGGGGCGTCCAGGCGCTCCTGGGCCCAGGCGAGGACGGGCGCGAGGGACTCGTCGGGCGCGTCGGGCACGGGCCGCTCCACGAACTGCCGCTGCCCGCCGTCGCGGTGCGCGGCGAACACCAGCCGCCGGCTCACCGCGTTGGCGACCTCCGCGCCGTGGTCGCGGCGGACGATGTACAGGCCGAGGTCGAGCGCGGCGGCGCTCCCCGCGGCGGTGAGGACGTCGCCGTCGTCCACGAACAGCACGTCGGTCTCCAGCCGGACGGACGGGAAGCGGGCCCGGAAGTCCTCGGCCCACTGCCAGTGCGCGGTGGCGCGGCGCCCGTCGAGGACCCCGGCCTCGGCCAGCGTGAACGCGCCGCTGCAGAAGCCGACCAGGCGCGCGCCGCGCGCGTGTGCCCGCCGGATCGCGTCGAGCACCGCGGGCCGGCGCGGCACTTCGACGTCGGGACGGTTGGGCACGATCACGGTGTCCGCCGCTTCGGCCGCGTCCAGGCCGGCGACGCCGGTGAGGGTGAAGAACCCGTCCCGCATCGGCGTGCGGGGCTCGGGCGAGCACAGCCGGAAGTCGTAGAGGTCGCGGCCGAGCTCCGGCCTGCGCAGGCCGAAGACCTCGGTCGCGCAGCCCAGCTCGAAGGGGTTGGAGTTCTCGTCCACGATCACGACGACCTTGTGCGGGGTCGCCGCGCCGCGGGCTTGCGAGGATCCTTGCGCCATGTGCTATTCCTAGCACTCACGCCGGGGGCGCCCGGGCCGCCAGGATGCGATGCATGAGCAACGGACCCATCGACCTCGCCCAGGCCCTGGCCTCCTTCGACGCGCTGTGGAGCCCCCGTATCGTCACGCGCGTCAACGACTATGACGTGCGCGTCGCCAAGGTCGAGGGCGAGCACATCTGGCACGTCCATGACGACACCGACGAGTTCTTCCTGGTGCTCGACGGGGAACTGCACATCGCCCTGCGCGGCCCCGACGGGGAGCGGACGGTCCGGCTGCCCCGGGGCGCGGTCTTCACCGTCCCGCGCGGCACCGAGCACAGGCCGTCCGCTCCCGGCGGGGCCGCGATCCTGTTGTTCGAGCCGTCCGGGACGCCCTCGGTCGGCGACCGCCATGACGCCGTCCCGGACCACGTCGACGCGACGACGGGCCACGCGCTCGGCTCCTTGTAGGGAGCGGCTTGTAGGGAGCGGCCCGCGGGAGGCGAGGGCCTCGCGTCCGGTTCGATCCGCGGCGGCGGTCAGAACATCCCGTGCGGGTGGAGCACCTCGTCGGGGACCGGTTGGACGACGTCCCAGTGCTCGACGATCTCGCCGGCGTCGACGCGGAAGATGTCGACCGTCGCGAGGTCGCCCCGCGGGGTGGCCACGTGGGTGTGCACGGCGACCAGGTCGCCGTCGGCGAGGACGTGCTCGACCGCTACGGTCGCGTCCCGCAGGTGCGCGCCGCCGGGCCCGCTCAGGAAGTCCGCGAACGCCTGGCGCCCGGACTGCGCCGCGGGATCGTGCGCCACGCGGGGGTTGTGCGAGACGAAACCCTCGCCCAGCAGGTCGGTGAAGCCGGCGATGTCGCCCGCGCCGAACCGCGACACGGCCTCCAGGACGAACCGCCGGTTCTGGTCGGAGAGTGGGGTCGATGTCATGTCACGCCTTTCGGGTCGCCGGGCGATGTCCACTCGGTACGACGGATGGAAATCCTCTGGCGTCACGCGTGACGTCGGCGCCCGCCGAACCGTCTTGCTGATGAGGGACCTGGACGGGAGGGCGCGATGGACACGGCGGGCGAACTGTTCGAGAAGCGCCGGGCCGCGCTGTGGGCGGCGGCGTACCGGATGCTCGGAAACCGGGCGGATGCCGACGACGTCCTTCAGGAGGCATGGCTCCGCTGGAGCCGGGTGGACCACGGCACGGTCGCCGACCCCGGCGCGTACCTGTTCCGGCTGGTGACCCGGCAGGCGATCGACGAGCTCCGCAGGATACGGGCGCGGCGCGAAGTGACCATCGACGAGGACCGTCCCGCCGGCCCGCCGAACGGCGCCTCCGGGGAGCCGCGCCCGGTCGACGCGGTGGCGGCGGGCCTGCTGGTCGTCCTGGAGACCCTGTCCCCCACCGAGCGCGCGGTGTTCCTGCTGCACGACGTGTTCGGCTTCGCGCACGCGGAGATCGCGGCCATCGTCGGACGCACCGAACGGGCGGTCCAGCAGATGGCGTACCGGGCCCGGCGGCACGTCCGAGGGCGCCGCCCGCGGTTCCGGCCCACGCCGGGCGAGCACCGGGCGGTCACCGAACGCTTCCTGGCGGCGGCGGCCCTGGGCGGCGACCTGCCCGGTTACGGCACGGCCTGCGCGGCCGGCACGAATCCCGGCGCTGGAAACACCTGAACTCCTCGCACGCGCCGAGCATCGCCGACCGCCGGTGCGGCATCCAAGGTCATGGGCGGTCAGCGCGGGCGGCGTCTCCGTACAGCAGCCGGTTGAGGGTCGGAAGGTCGCCCACGAAGGCCAGCCTTCCTTCGGCGAGCGCCGCGTCGAGCGAGGCCGGGGCCGCCAGCAGGCCGCCGAGCGTCTTGGGGTCCGTGCGGAGCGAGATGTCGGCCCTGGCCGGTTCGCCGCTCTGCACGTGGACCTCTCCGGACTCCACGCGGACCGTCCAGACCGAGCCGTCGAGATCGAGGCGGCAGACGATCGGCGGCGCCGCCGGGTCGGGACGGACGCCGACGCGCAGGAACAGCAGCACCGAGGTGGCGCTGAGGGAGCTCGGCTCCGGTGGGCTGGGGGCGTCGATCCCCCACTCGCTCAGCGCCAGGACGACCGGCTCCAGCCTGCGGCCCCACTCGGTCAGCTCGTAGACCTGCGGTCCCGACGTCGCCCCCAGCCTGCGGCGATGGACCACCCCGTGCTGCTCCAGTTCCCGGAGCCGGTCGGCGAGCAGGTTCGAGCTGGCGTTGGGCAGAGCGTGCCGGAGCTCGGAGAAGCGCTGAGGCACCAGGAGCAGCTCCCGGACGACCAGCAGCGCCCACCGCTCTCCGACGACGTCGAGAGCCCGGGCCATCCCACATGAGTCCCGGTAACTGCGGCTGGTCGGCACGGCCACCCCCTCCTTGTCTCCACTCCGATCCTAGCCTCGGTTCTGAAAAACAACTCTTTCTAGTTGTTTTTTACAACCTGCCGTGGCTATGGTTGGCGGGCGACCTGCCGGAACCAGCGAGGTTCAGCGGCGGCAAGGTCGCGCGACGAGCGCAATCCGGCAGACAGGAGCCTGCGATGAGCGATGCACTTCCGGACGAGGGCCCGGCCTCGGCCGAGCGGTACCGACATGCGACGATCGTCGATCCCGATGCGCATCAAGTCCTGTTCGACAACGAGCACGTTCGGGTGATCCAGGCGCGGGCCTCTCACGGCTGGAAGAACGAGATGCACTCGCATCTCCCGATGCTCGTGGTCAACCTCGGCTCCGGGCGGCAGAAGGTGACCTGGGCGGACGGGACGACGCAGATCGTGGATCTGAACCCCGGCGCGGTCGTCTGGCAGGAGAACGCCTTCGAACACGCCTGGGAGCTGCTGGCCGGCGAGGTGAACGTGATCCTCGTCGAGGTCAAGTCGGCGAATACCGGAGCATGAGCGCCCACCGAGCGGGACGCGTCGAATGGCGACGGCCCCTACCGCGATCCCCGATCACCTGGCGAGGAGATTCGACATGGCAACGCTGAAACCCGGCAGCATGCTGCTCGGCACGACCCGTCCCGCCGAACTGCGGGAATGGTACGTCAAGGCGCTGGCGCCGGAGTCCGCCGGCGAGGGCGCGATCGATCTGGGCGGCTTCCTGCTGGTCATCGACGGGCGCGACGACGTCGAGGCGGAGAACGACCAGCCGGGCCGCACGATCATCAACTTCCACGTCGACGACTTCGACGCGGTGGAGGCCCAACTGAACGCGGCCGGCGTGAAATGGATCTCGGTCGCGGACCGGGAGAAGGGCAGGTTCGGCACGTTCGCCGACCCGGACGGGAACTACCTCCAGATCATCGAGTGGAAGAAGGCCGCCTGAGACAGGGCGTCCCGCCGGTGCCCGGTCGGCGCCTCCCGCCGACCGGGCGCCGTCACGACAGGCCGCCGTCCACGATGATCTCCTGACCGGTGATGTAGGAGGCGTCGCCGGAGGCGAGAAAGGCGACGACGCCGGCCACTTCCTCAGGTCCGCCGAGCCGCTTCATCGGGGCCGCGTCGGCCATCCGGCTCATCCGCTCCGCCGACCCGCGCGGCAGAGGGCCTCGGCTGGAGTCGGACACGTCGATCGGGCCGGGGCTCACGGCGTTCACACGGATCCGCCGCGGCGCGAGTTCGGCCGCCGCGCTACGGGTGAACGATCGCAGGGCGGCCTTGGACGCGGTGTAAACGCTGGTTCCGGGCCTTCGCCAAGCCGGGTCGACCGGGGCCAAGCCGCACAGAATGACGGAGGCTCCGTCGCTCAGATGCGGGACCGATTTCTGCAAGGTGAAGAAGGCGCCCTTCGCGTTGACGCCGAAGGCCTCGTCGAAGAACTCTTCCGTCGACTCGTGAAGCGCCTGGAACCCCTTGAACCCGGCGTTGACGAAAAGCACGTCGATCGGGCCGAGTTCCTTCACGACGGTGGAGAAGAGCAGATCGATCTCCTGGAGCCGACCGACGTCCGCCGCGACGGTGAGGACGCCGTCGCCGATCACGGTGGCGGCCCGGTGGAGCCGCTCCTCGTCACGTCCCGAGATGGCGACCCGGGCGCCTTCCTGGCGGAACCGTTTCGCCGTCGCCAGACCGATGCCGCTGCCTCCGCCGGTGACGACGGCGACCCGGCCGTCGAATCTGCCCATCAAGGCTTGTTCTCCCTGTTGCTCAGCAGACGCTCAGTGGAGCGGGCGTGTCCCGGCACCGGCGACCAGATAGGCCGGGGCGCCGCCGCGGTCGCCGGCGACGTCCATGACCGCCTTGGCGACCTGCTCCGGGGTGAGGATCGGCTGGAGACCGCGGGTGAAGGCGTCCTGGTCGACGCCCTGGCGCTCCGCGTAGTCGGCGACCGCCTGCGCGCCGAGTCCGGTCGCCGGCGTGAGCTGCGGGAGCAGCGCGACGAAGCGGATGCCGAGCCCGGCCCTGTCCGACTCCTCGGCGGCGTAACCGCTGATGTACCGGATCGCGGCCTTGGCGCCGGCATACCCTCCGCTGAGCGGGGACCCGGCCACGACCGCCCCGCTGGACATCGCGACGACCGCGCTGCCCGGGGCCAGCGGTTCGAGCAGCGCCGCCCGCGTCCAGGTGAAGACGTGCCGGGTGTCGACGTGCCAGTTGCGGCTGAAGGTCTCCCAGGTCTGCTCGTGCACGGGCGCCATGTGCGGCATGACTCCGGCGTTGAGGACGAGCAGGTCCGGCCGGTGTTCGCGGATCGTGCTATGAGCGAGCGCCTCGTCGGTGGCGTCGGCCGCGACCGGGGTGAACCCCTCCCCCAGTTCCTCGCTGACGGCATGCAGTTCCCGCTCGTCGCGGGCGATGCCGACGACACCGGTGCCGGCCGCGACGAGCGCGGTGGCGATCGCCCGCCCGAAGCCGCGGCCGGCACCGGTCACGACCGCCGTCTGGAAAGAATCGGACATCAGACACTCCGAGTGTCGTGGTCGAGTTCGGTCGACATCTAGACCCGCGGCCGAC
>NZ_JBEYYT010000194.1:0-16806 GCF_040645715.1 Spirillospora sp. NPDC046719
CGCGCGAACCGCGCGAGGGCGGAGCGCCGCGGCCGCGGCGGCGCCGTCCCTTCGGCGCCGGCGGTGGAGACGGTGGGCGCGCTCATGCGGCACCGTGCCTCAGCCGCGGGTTCAGCAGGTCGAGCGCGACGTCGGTGGCGAGGTTGACGAGCACGAACGTCACCGCGACCAGCAGCACGCCCGACTGGATCACCGGGTAGTCCGACGCGGCGATGGCGTTGAGCAGGACGCTGCCGATGCCCGGCCAGGAGAAGATCGTCTCGACGAAGACCACCCCGGTGATCACCGAGCCGACGGTGAGCCCGGTGATGTTCACGATCGGCGGCAGGACGTTGCGGCCGACGTGCTTGCCGAGGATCGCGGCGCGGCCGAACCCCTGGGACCGGTAGGTGCGGACGTAGTCCGACCGCTCGCTCTCGATGACCGCCGCCCGGACGAACCGCGCGATGATCAGCGTCGACACCAGCGACGCGGCGAACGCGGGGGCGACCAGGTGCAGCAGCAGGTCGCCGAAGCCGCCGTCGCCGCGCAGGTCGTGCATGCCGCCGGCGGGCAGCCACCGCCGCTGCACCGCGGTCAGGTAGATGATGATCAGACCGAGCCAGTAGATGGGCAGGTTGCTGCCGATCTGCACGAACAGCATCGTGACCCGGTCGGCGAGCCGGCCGTGCCGGATCCCCGCCACGAAGCCGATCGCGACCCCGAGCACGACCGTCAGCAGCGTGGCGCCGGCGACGAGCAGGAGGGTGTTGCGGAAGGCCGGGAACACGATCCCGGAGACGGGGCTGCGCAGGCTGAGCGAGACGCCGCCGCCGTGCGCGACCATGTCCTTCAGCCAGCTCAGGTACTGCGCCCATGCGGGCCGGTCCAGCCCGTACGCCTGCCGGATCTGCTCGATCTGCGCGGGCGACATCTTCTGGCTGAGCGCGCCGCGGACGGGATCGGCCGGGCCCGCCTGCGAGATGAAGAACACCAGGAGGCTGATGACGAAGAGCAGCGGGACGACGTTCGCCAGCCGCCACAGGATCCGACGCGCCATCGTCAGCTCGCCACCCAGATCCTGGACAGGTCGTAGTGGTCCTGCTGCGGCCAGACGAACCCGCCGACGCGGGACGAGACGGCGTAGTAGCGGTTGAACGACAGCAGCGGGAGGATCGTGGCGTCCTTCGCCCACGCCTGCGCGGCGTCCTGCCACAGTCCTGCGGCCTTGGCCGGGTCGGCGTTGTGCGCGGCCGCCTCGATCGCCTTGTTCGTCGCGTCGCTGGTGTCGGAGTACTTGTCGCCGTCGTGGGCGACCACGCTGTGGTCGTGCGCGATCCGCACCCAGTTCGCCGCGACGTAGCCCCACTCCCCCAGGTACATCCCGTCGGTCGGGGTGAGGTTGGCGGTGCGGGTCCCGTAGGTGATCCACTCGAAGGACTCGACCTTCGCGTCGATGCCGACGGCCTTGAGGCTCTGCTGGATGAACTCGGCCGTGGGCTGCCCGGTCGTGTCGCTCAGGATCGTGAACTTGACCTGGCCGGGCCGGTAGCCGGCGTCGGCGATGAGCTTCTTCGCGGCCGCCGGGTCGTAGGGGTAATCGACGGCGGAGGGGTCGTAGGCCTCGTTGCCCTGGTTGATGATCGAGGTCGCCGCCTCGGCGTAGCCCTTGTAGATCTTGGCGGCGAGCTGCCTGCGGTCGACGGCCTGGGCGATGGCCTGCCGGACGCGCTTGTCCCGCAGGTAGGGGTTCTGGAAGTTGTAGCTGTAGTAGATGATCTGCGGGACGTTCTTGTTCTCCGGGACGGTGAAGCCGGCCTTCTCCAGCGACGCCACCGAGTCCGGCGGGACGCGGCTGATGAGGTCGACGGCGCCGCTGCGCAGTGCGGCGACCCGGCTCTGGTCGTCGCCGACGGGCTTGAAGACCACCTTGTCGAGGTGGGGCCGGGCGCCCCAGTAGCCGGTGTTGCGCACCAGGGTGGTGTGGTCGCCGCGGACCCGCTCCTGGAAGGTGAACGGCCCGGTGCCCACCGGGTGGTCGGCGAGCCCGTCCTGGCCGTACTTCTCCAGGGCGGCCGGGCTGAAGATGCCGGACGCCGCGTTGCCGCTGTTCGGGATCTGCCGGAGGAAGTCCAGGAAGGGGTGCTTGAAGGAGTACCGCACCGTGTGGTCGTCGACGGCCTCGACCGACGCGAGGTCGCCGTAGACCAGCGACATGGTGGCGGCGCTGACCTTGTCGTAGTACTTGAACGCGGGGTCGGAGAAGCGGCGGACGTTGAACCGCACGGCCTCGGCGTCGAACGGTGTCCCGTCGCTGAACTTCACGCCCTGCCGCAGGGTGAACGTGTAGGTCCTGGCGTCGTCGCTCACCTTCCACGACGTCGCCAGCCTGGGCACGATCTTCGGCACGCCGGTGGGCGAGGACAGGTCCTCGTCGACGAGCGTCTCGTAGATGTTGCGGTCGATGCGCCAGGTCTCCCAGGAGTACTGGCGGTTCGGGTCGAACTGCGTCACCTCCTGGTACTGGCCGACGACGAGGGTGCCGCCGTCGCGGGGCCGGGAGCCCGCCGCGGCGCCGCTCCCCGACCCGCCGCACGCGGACAGGAGGAGGGCCGATACGGCGAGCGCGGCGGTCCACGCGAACGCGGCGCGCCGAGGGGGTGTGGGCAAATTCTTCATTTTTCCTACCGTTTTTATCGAGTAGAGGCCGGTCGAAGGGCGCGATGGCGGAAGGCGGTGCCCGGATGGTCGTCGGGAAGCCGCGGGCCCGTGCCGAACAGCGCGTCGCGAACGGGACGCGGCGCGCCGCGCTCCCGCACCCGGCCCCGCCGGTCCAGTTCCGGGACGAGGTGCTCGGCGATGTCGTCGAAGCTGCCCGGGGTCACCAGGTAGGCGAAGTTGAACCCGTCGACGCCCGTCCTCGCCGCGTAGTCCTCCAGCGCGTCGGCGACGGTGGACGGTCCCCCCACCAGCGCGTCCCCGCCGAACCCGCCCAGCCCGTCGACGTAGTCGCGCAGCGTGAGCCGCTCGCGGACGGCGGGGTCCGCGACGGAGGCCAGCACCGAGCGGCTGGCGTCGGTGTCGAACTCGCCGATCGGCCGGTCGAGGTCGTGCCCGGACCAGTCAACGCCGCTGAGCGCCGACAGCAGCACCAGGCCGCCGCGCGTGTCGCGGAACCGGCGCAGGTCGCGGGCCTTGGCCTCGGCGGCCCGGTCGTTCTCGTCCACGACCACGGTGACCGAGGTGATGAACTTGATGTGCTCGGGCCTGCGCCCGAGTTCCACCGCGCGGCGCCGGATGTCGTCGATGTTGCGGCGCAGCGCCTCGGGCCGGGGGTCGGCGGCGAACACGAGCTCGGCGTTGCGCGCCGCGAACGCGCGGCCCGCAGCCGACGTCCCCGCCTGCAGCAGCAGCGGCGTCCGCTGCGGTGACGGTTCGACCAGATGGGCGCCGGGGACGGAGAAGTACCGCCCGGCGTGACCGATGCCGTGGACCCGGTCGGGGTCGGTGAAGACACCACTGTCGCGGTCACGCAGGACCGCGCCGTCCTCCCAGGACCCCTCCCAGAGCTTGTACACGACCTCCAGGAACTCCTGGGCGATCGCGTACCGCTCGTCGTGGCCGATCTGGCGTTCGCGGGCGATGATGTTGCGCGCCGCGCTGTCCAGCAGGGACGTGACGATGTTCCAGCCGATCCGCCCGCCCGTCAGGTGGTCGAGCGTGCTGAACTTGCGGGCGAGCAGGTACGGGTGCTCGTAGGTCGTCGACACCGTGACGCCGAACCCGAGGCGCTCGGTCGCGGCCGCCATGGCCGAGACCACGAGCAGCGGGTCGGTCACCGGGGTCTGCACGGCCCGGGCGAGCGCCTCGCGGGCGCTGCCCCCGTAGACGTCGAGCTGCCCCACCGCGTCGGCGATGAACAGCAGGTCGAACCCGCCGGCCTCCAGGCGCCGGGCGAGGTCGACCCAGTAGGACAGCTCGGTGTAGCCGGCGGTCCGGTCGTCCGGGTGCCGCCAGAGTCCGGTGTTGCCGTGCGACACGGTCGACATGGTGAACGCCGACAGGATGAACGGGTCGGGCCGGGTCACGGCAGGTCACCGCCTTTCACGAGCCTCGGGACGGGGAGGGCGGCGCGCGCGCCGTGGCGTCCGGGCATCAGAAGACCGTGCCCGAGAACGGCAGCGCGTCGACCGCGAAGAGCGCGTCGATCCGCCGGACGGCGCCGGGGTCGTGGACGGCCACCCGCCCGGTCGCCGCCAGGTGCCGCCAGCGCGTCCCGCCCAGGTAGGCGGCCGCCAGCGTCGCGACGCCGGCGCCGAGGTCCGCGGGCGCGGACGTGCGCCGCACCCCCTTGGGCCCGATCTCGTAGGCGCCGTCGTTGCCGGGCAGCAGCGGGTCGCTCACCTGGAGCACCACGGGGTCCTCGCCGCCGAACGCGCGCGCCCGCAGCGCCGCCTCGACGTCGACCAGCCGCAGCCAGGTCTCGTCGCGGGGCGGGCCCAGCGCGACCGAGCGCCGGTCGGTGACGGCCAGCGGCAGCGGGTCGTCCAGGGCCAGGGAGTCGAACGCGACGACGTCGATCAGGTCCAGCGAGAACAGGTGGCGCCACAGCCCTGCGCGCGCGTCGTCGTTGAGCGCGACGAAGTCGGTGACGGCCACCACCCGCTCGGAGCTGGTGAACCAGCCCGCCGTGTCCAGCGGATGGTAGATCGCGTACCCGTCGTCCACGCCGCCCGTGCTGTGGACGGCGACGTAGTGCGCCACCGCGTCGGACTCGCGGAGCCGGTGCTGCAGCCTCCACCAGCCGTCCGGCCGGTCGATCGCGCCGGTCCACGCGGCCCGCTCGTAGACGCCGGCCAGCAGTTCGACGGTGGCCGCCCCGTCGGCGAGCCGGACCTTCCCGCCCGCCGGGACCTCCGGACGCAGCCGCGCCCGGTCCAGGGTCACGCGCGCCGGCTGCGCCGACGACGCCACGCCGTACCCGAAGCGTTCGTAGATGACCGCCTCGGACGCGCGCAGCGTGGCGACGGCCTCGCCCCGGCCGGCGGCGTCGCGCAGCTGCCGCTCCATGAGCCGGCTGACGATGCCGCGGCGCCGGTGCGTCGGCAGCACGCCGACATGGGTCACCGCCGCGTGCGGAACGCGGGCGCCGCCCGGGACGACGAGCCGGCTGGTGTAGGAGTCGGCGCCGGCCACCACCTCGCCCCCGTCGAGGGCGCCGAGGTAGCGGCCCGCCTCCGTGATCTCCGTCGCGTCGACGTCCCGGAAGGGCAGGCCGACCATGGCCCGCAGGAAGACCCGGAACGCCGCGTTGACCTCGTCGGGCGCCGTCAGCGTGCGGAACTCGACGCTCATCGCGCCGCGGCTTCCGGGCCGGTCGCGGCGGTCGTGCCGGTCGCGGTGTCCGCCGCCGCGCCCTGCGTGACGTCCGCCGCCTTGGCGAGGTCGGCGAACTGCCGGGGCCGCGGCAGCTCGCCGGTCAGGACGTGGCGGCCGATCTCGCGCTGCCGGTACGGCAGCGGGTCGTGTGTGGTGTGCGTGCGGGCGTTGCGCCAGTAGATGTCGAGCCCGACCGCGTTCGCCGTGGAGCGCGCGCCGGTCGCCTGGAAGATGTTGTGGGTGACGTCCAGGACCGTCTCGGTCGTGACGGCCTTGGCCTGGTCGATGAGGATCGCCAGCCGCCCCCACCGCTCCTCGGTCAGGTCCGCGCCGAGCGCGAGCGCGGCCTCGAACTCCTCGCTCGCCGCGTCGGCGAGAGCGGTCGCGGCGGCGAGCGACGCCGACAGCCGGCCGAGCAGCTGCAGGTGGTAGGGGTCCTCGGTGACGTCCCGGCTGGCGGCCTCCGGCCACGGCCGTCCCTTCTCCCGCACGTACCGCGCCGCCGCCGTGAGCGCCCCGTCGGCGATGCCGGCGTACAGGTGGGCGAAGATCAGCTGGCTGAACAGGCCGCGCAGGCCGTCGCGCCGCCGGTCGGCCGCGCCGTCGCCGAGCCCGGCGAGCACCTCGTCGGCGTGCGCGACGACCCCGTCGAAGGTGACGCTCCCGCTCGCGGTCAGCCGCTGGCCGAGGTTGTCCCAGTCGTCGCCGAAGGAGAGGCCCGGACGGTCGGGCGGGATGACGACGTTCACCGGCTCGTCGCCGTAGAGCAGCACGGTGATCAGGTCGGCGACGGCGACGCCGGTCGCGAACGTCCGCCGGCCGGTGATCCGGTAGCCGTCGCCGTCGCGCTCCACGGTGACGCCGGGGTCGCGCGGGTTGCTCACGCTGCCCTGGAACCAGCCCTCGGTGCCGACGCCCCGGGCGATGCGCTCCCGCTGCTCGGGCGTGCCGAGGATGTGCGTCCAGACGCCGTTGGAGTAGTGGTAGGTCAGCAGCTGCCCGATCGAGCCGTCCGCCGCGGAGACGATCCGCGACAGCTTGAGCGCCTGCGTCAGGCTGCCGCCTCCCCCGCCGAGCTCGCGGGGCGCCGCAAAGCCGAGCAGGCCGGCCTCGCGGAGCAGGCGCAGCTCCGCCACGGGGTTCTGGTTGGCCCGGTCCCGGGCGAGCGCGGTCTCGGCGAGCTCCGCGGCGACGCGTTCGGCCACCGAGGTCCAGGTGGCGAACTCCTCATCGGTGACACCGGCGTAGTAGGCGATGTCGACAGCGGGTCCTGCGGTCATGTCTGTCCTTTCGGGGTGTGAAGTGGTGGGGCCCATGTCAGGGGCGCGCCGCAGGCGCGCCGGCGGCGGGCGCGACGAGTCCGCGGCTCCGCAGCTCGGCGGCGGCGCCCTCGGCGAAGTGGTAGGCCTCCTCCAGGTGCGGTTGCCCGGAGAGGATGAAGTGGTCGATGCCGAGGTCGTGGTACTCCTCGATCCGGTCGGCGACCTCCTGGTGGCTGCCGACGATCGCGGTGCCCGCTCCCCCGCGGACGAGGCCGTAGCCGGCCCAGATGTTCGGATACACCTCCAGGTTCCGCCGGTCGCCGCCGTGCAGCGCGAGCATCCGGCGCTGCCCGACGGACTCGCTGGCCGCGAGCGCCTCCTGCGTCGCGCGGACGCGGGACTCGTCGATCCGGTCGAGCAGCCGGTCGGCCTCCGCCCACGCCTCGGCCGAGGTGTCGCGGCCGAGCACGTGGAAGCGGATCCCGAACGACAGCGTGCGGCCCGCCTCCTCGGCCAGCCCGCGCATCCGCTTCAGGCGTTCGGCGATCTGCGGCGGCGTCTCGCCCCACGCCAGGTAGGTGTCGACGGTCCGCGCCGCGACCCGCTCCGCCGCCGGGCTCGCGCCGCCGAAGAAGACGGGCGGCGGCGCGTACGGCGCGAACGGGATCGCCGCCCCCTCGACGTCGTAGTGCTCGCCGCGGAAGTCGAACGGCTCCGCGGCGTCGGCGACGCCGCGGAAGACCCGCAGGAACTCCTCCGTCCGCTCGTAGCGCCGGTCGTGGTCGAGGTGGTCGCCGAAGCGCCGCTGCTCCACCGAGTCGCCGCCGGTGACGATGTTGATCAGCAGGCGTCCGCCCGACATCCGCTGGAACGTCGCGGCCTGGTGCGCGGCGAGCGTCGGCGAGACCAGCCCGGGCCGGAACGCGACCAGGAACTTCAGCCGGCTCGTCACCCCCGACAGCGCGGCGGTCGTGATCCAGGCGTCCTCGCACCACGTCCCGGTCGGGGTGAGGACCGCCTCGAAGCCGAGCTGCTCGGCGGCGCGGGCGATGCCGCCGAGGTACTCGACGGTCGGCGGGCGGAAGCCGGACCGGACGGCGGACAGCGTCTTCTGCGAGCCGTCGCCGGAGCCGACGATGTCGCGGTTGTCGCCGTTCGTCGGCAGGTACCAGTGCAGGTGGATGGGCACGGTCTGATCCCTCGTTCTCGGTGGGCGGATGGTGGGCGCCGGTCACTCCGGCGCGCGCCGGGTGCGCCTCCCGGCGCGGGCGGCGTCGAGGATGCCGAGGGAGGCGAGGCGCTCCTGCTCGGCCTCCGACAGCGTCTGGATCGATCCCACCCGCGCGGCGACGTCCGGCCGCCGGGCGCGCAGCCACAGGTAGCGGGCGAGACCGGCGGCGATCAGCAGCAGGAACACGTACGGCAGGTACCGGTAGGCGCCCTCGGGAACCGGGACCAGGTTCTTGTAGATGACGTATCCGATGCCGAGGACGGCGAGGATCGACACCGCCAGGCCGGCGGGCGTCAGCGACCTGATGCCGCGCAGCCACAGCGGGGTGGCGATCGCCACCAGCAGGTAGGCGAAGAGGTAGGAGTAGCTGGACACGATGCTGACGTAGACGTCCCACTTGAACCGGCCGACGTCGCTGACGGTGCCGATCAGGCCGACCGCGAAGCCGACGAGGCTCACGAACGCGATCGCGACGTGCGGCGTGCGGAAGCCGGCGTGCACGCGCCCGAGCGCGCTCGGCAGCGCCCGCTCGCGCGCGAGGGTGAACAGGCTGCGCGCGCCCGAGTTGATGACCGCCGAGGAGAACACGATCATCGCGGTGCCGAGCGACAGGTCGACGACGTAGGTCACCCAGTGGACGCCGGCGTTCTGCGCGACGACCGGCAGCGGGGTGCTGTCGGCGTCCAGCTTGTGCGGCCCCTGGAAGCCGAGCACCTCGGGGTAGGTCGCGATCAGGTAGACGAGCGAAAGGCCGATGACCAGCCGCAGGATCGCGCGTGGAACGTTCCGGTGAGCGTCCCTGGCCTCGTGGCCGAGCGACGCGGCGCTCTCGAAGCCGGCGTACGAGCCGACGGCGGTGACCGCGGCGATCAGCGTGACGCTGCGGCCGAGGTGGTCCAGGCCGAACTGGCCGGAGTCGACGTGCGCGCCGTAGTGGACGTACGAGGCGACCAGGATGACGGAGATCGCCAGCAGCGAGACGACCTCGAAGGCGAGGCCCGCCTTCACCGACAGGCTCACCCCGCGGTAGGGGATGAGGAACGCCACGGCCGACGCGAGCACGAGCAGCAGCACCTTGACCGCGAGGTGGTCGGTGTGCAGGCCGATCTCCTGCAGGAACGAGTTGAAGTACAGGACGGCGCCGAGCACGCCGCCGGCGGCGAACCCGATGTAGCCGATGATGAGCGCCCAGCCGGTGACGAAGGCCGCCGCCGGCCCGAGGCCGTTCCCGGCGTAGGTGCCGAGCGATCCGGACGACACCGTCCGGCGGGCCTGCAGCGCGATCACCGCGGCGATGAGGTACGCGAGGACGCCGCCGACGATGGCGGCCCAGAAGGCGCCCTTCCCGGCGACGAGGAACAGCGAGCCGGGCACTCCGGCGATCGCGACGCTGGGCGCGGCGGCGGCCAGGCCCTGGGCGAAGACGCCGAGGCCGGACACGGCGTCCGCGCGGAGCTCCCCGGCCGGGGCCGCCGGGGCGGGCCGCGGGGACGGCGGCCGCTTTTCGTGCAGGGTCGATTCGTCTGTGGTCATGGTGAGGGGACCTCTCGGTGCTGGCCGGAGAAGGGGGTCGGCGGGCGCGCGTCATCGGCGCGCCGCGCACCTGGTGGGGACGGCGGCACGGACGGGGCTGGGAGCCGTATTACCGGGAGGTTCAGCGACAGCGCGAACCGAACAGGCGGCACAAGTCGAGGTACCGCCGACCGTAGAGGTCAGCTGCCTGGGACACGGCGAGGAGATTACCCTAAAACAGACCTGTTTAGTAGAGATTAAGGCCACTCCTTGACCGCTCACCCACGCGCCCACCAGCGCGGAGGCGCGCCGGACCCGTACGGCGCGGACGATCGCGGCGTTGACCGAAAGCCGACGAACCGTCACAATCTTCACTATGCGAGTAGGGATAGTAGGGAATGCGCCGGCGAAGGGGACCTCACGATGACGACGCTCGGCTTGGAGCTGCGCCGCGTCTACGGCGCCTACCCGACCGGGGTGGCGGTGGTGGCGGCCCTGGTCGGCGGACGACCGGCCGGCATCGCCGCCAGCTCGTTCGTCCCGGTGTCCCTGGATCCGCCGCTGGTGTCGGTGTGCGTCGCCCGCACCTCCACGACCTGGCCGCTGCTGCGCGAGTCGCCGCGCATCGGCATCAGCGTGCTGGGCGCCCACCAGGAGCATGTGGGCCGGCGGCTGGGCGCCCGCACCGGCGACCGCTTCGCCGGTGTGGCATGGCGGTCCACCGCCGACGGCTGCGTGCTGGTCGAAGGCGCGTCCGCCTGGTTCGACTGCGCCATCGAGCAGCAGGTCCGCTCAGGCGACCACGACATCGTCGTCTTCCGCGTCCACGACCTGGACGCGGCCGCGGACGTCCCGCCCCTCGTCTTCCACGCCAGCGCCTTCCGCAGGCTCGGCTGATCGTTCCGGGGCCGACCTGGAACGCTCCATCAGCGGTGCGGGAGCCGGCGGCCCGTCACCACGAGGGACGACGCGTTCACCGCCGGCGGTTCACAGGCGCCCGTCGGCGGGGGCGGATCGAGAAGCCAGATACTCCAGCGTGCGGATCCGCTCCTCCTCGGTCACGAACCCCGACATGTTCGCCACGAGGTGCGTCACCCCGGCGTCGACCAGCCGGGCGAGCCTCTGGTCGAGTACGCGTTCGTCTCCGATCAGCGCGACGTCCGCCGGCGAGGCCGCGCCCTCCCTGTCGAGGACGTTGCGGTACGCCGGCACCGCGGCGTAGAAGCCGAGCGCCGCGGCCGCCCGATCGCGTGCGGCCGCAGCGTCATCGGTGAGGCACACGGGAAGGCTCGCGACCAACGCCGGGGCGGGGCGCCCCGCGGCGGCCTTGTCCAGGGCGGGACGGATGTGGTCGGCGATGGTCCGCGGCCCGGCCAGCCAGGTGACGGTGCCGCCGGCCAACTCCCCCGCGGCCCGCAGCATCGCCGGGCCCATGGCCGCGACGAGCACCGGCGGCGGTCCGGCGCCCGGCACGTCCGCGGGCCATCCCCGGGTGTCGGCGGTCACGGTCCGGCCGTGGAAGCCGGCCTCGCCCCGCGTCAGCAGCGGCTGGAGGGCTTCGAGGTACTCGCGCATCCGCAGCGCGGGCCGGTCGTAGGACACCCCGTAGCGGTCCTCCGCGGTGGCACGGTGCCCGACGCCGAGCCCGAGGCAGAGCCGTCCGCCCACCGCCACCTGGGTGGTCTTGGCCTGGCTGGACATGGCGATGGGGTGGCGGGAATGGACGGCCACGACCGCGGTACCGAGGAGAACGGACGGCACCCGCGCGCCGATCGCCGCCCACGCCGTCAGCGCGTCGATGTCGTACACCTGCCCGAGCCACAGCGAGGCCATGCCCGCGGCCGCCGCCTCGCGCGCCCTCGCGAGCAGGTCGGCCAGCGCGTCGGGGACGTCAGGGGCCGGTGGAGCCAGAGCCAGTCCGATGGGCATCATGCGCATTCCAACTTTCCGGAGTCGATCGATAGGTGGCGGGTGAACGGCGGAGGCGGCGGCTTCACGAAGGCGGCCCGGCCAAGGGAGCCTCGTGCGTGACGGAGGCGTCGCCGGTGAGGACGAGGTCGGTGGGCTCCGGGCCGTCCGGCCGTCCCCACCAGTTCCCGTCGGCCCGCACGGCGACGGAGGTCAGTTCGGCGGAGCCGTGGCCGCCGGACAGGTCGTTGCGGCCAGGGTCGTCCCGGGTCCCGAGGTCGATCGTGGTCGAGCGGACGGTCCCGGGAACCCGGTAGGTGTACACGGCCGGGCCGTTGGTCGCGCCGCCGAGGTCGGTGTCGCGCACCTTCACCGCGAGCCTCCCGAGCCGGCCCGCGGTAGGTGAGCCGAGCGCGGGGTCGGCCGCGGACTGGGCGGCGGTGACCGGCGCGGAGTTCTTGATGTAGAGGTTCGCCTGCCGGTTGCCCGTGATGGTGCTGCCCCGCACGGTGAGGGCCGTCTCCCGCTGGCTGCGGCGGGTGGCGTCGACGATCCCGGCGACGCAGTCGGTCATGCGGCTGTTCGTGACGGTCGTGGAGACGGTGTTGCCGCCGCCGTCCTCGAACTCCGGGCTGGTGTTCGAGATGACCAGGCAGCTCGCGGTGTTGTAGAAGGGCCACTGCAGGCCGCGGTCGAACGCGGCGCCGGAGGGCGGCGCGGCGTGCGCGGCCGTCACGTCGTCGAGGTCGAGGACGAGGCGCTGCCCGCGGCCGAACGTCAGCGCCTCGATCACGTCGCCGGTGACGTTCGCGAACGAACTGTCGGTGACCTTGACGTTCGCGTGCGCCGACTCCTGCATGAGCACGAACTCCGCGCCGTTGGCGGAGACGCCGCCGCGGATGCCGTCGGCGCTGAAGCGGTCGACGCGGATGTCGGCGGTGGAGGAGCCCCCGATGTTGGCGAACAGCCCTTCCGGGTCGGCGCCGGCGCTGCCGATGCCGGTGACCGTGGTGTCGTCGATCCGCGCGGACAGCCTGGACGAGTCGGCGGTCTGGATCCCGACGGCGAGGACCGAGCGGAGGCCCCTCGCGGTGCCCTCCCTGAGGCCGTCGACCCTGTTGCCGGAGAGGGAGGCGTCGAGCCGGGCCGTTCCGGCCAGGCGGAGGTCGATGCCGTCACCGCAGGCGGCGTCGTGCACGTGGTTGCCGTCGATGCGGCCGCGCGCGCTGCGGGAGGTGTTGTCGATCATGATGCCGGCCCAGCCGTTGGGCAGCCCGGTGCTGGCGTAGGTCCGGAAGGGGAAGATGTGGATGCCGACCCCGCAGGAGGTGTTCTGGCCGTGGACGTCGTTGCGGGTCACCCGCACGCCGGTCACGTTCGCCCCGTACACCCCGGAACGGTAGGCGTCCGCGACCACGAGGTTCCGGACGGTCGTGCCGTCGGCGAGCACGACCGCGTTGCCGCCGTTGGAGAAGCCCGTCGTGTTGGTGATCGTCGGCGCCTCGGCGGGCACGGCGGGCGAGGTCACCGCCGGCCCTTCCCCGATGAGCGTCTGCTCTGGTTTGAGGGTGATGCCGCCGTCCAGCGGCCTGCCCGCCGGCAGGATCGCGATGGTGTCGCCTGGCGCCGACCAGCCCTGCGCCTGGAGCAGCGAGTTGAACGGCGCCCGCCGCGTGCCGTCGCCGCCCGCGGCCGCCGCCGCGCTCACGTACCAGGTCCCGTGCCCGGGGCGTGCCACCGTCGGCGGGGCCGACGCGAACGGCGGCGCGGCGTCGATGGTCGCGGTTCCCGGCGGGCCGTGGACCGCTGCCGCACGCGAGGGATGCGACGACTCGGCCCCGAAGGCGGCGAAGAGAAGAAGCGCTCCCAGGACGATGGACGCGCAACGGCGCGGATGCGATCTCACGACGCGCTCCTTTCTTCTGCTTCGGCGGAGGGAGGCCCTGCCGCATGCGGCGGCGAACCGAAGGCGTCCGGCAGCCGGACGACCTGATCGTGCGGACTCGGGCCCCACCTTCGATGACGTAGGAAGGGAGCGTGACCGGGCACAACGCACCTGACGACACCGTCCAGCTCCACCGCGCGCTCACCCGCCTCCGCGACTCGACCAGGCTCCCGCTGACCTTCGGCGGGCCGGTCGGCACGGACCAGCGGCTCCGGCTGTCGGAGTTCTGCGGAGACCACCGCGGCGCGATGCGCGGCGTCGCCCTGCGCGTGGGCCTCGGACTCGGCGGCAAGGTCGTCGCCAGGCGCCGCCCGATGGCGCTCAACGACTACGTGAGCGCCGAGGGCATCAGCCACGACTACGACCGCTTCATCAAGGTCGAGGACCTGCGGGCGATGGTGGCGGTGCCCGTGACCGTCCGCCGCACCGTCCGCGGCGTCCTGTACGGCGCGATCCGGTCCGCCGTCCCGCTCGGGGACCGGATCGTCCAGTCCGTCCACGACGCCGCGCGCGACCTCGAACAGGACCTCGCCGTCCACGACGAGATCGCCCGCCGCCTGGACGGCCTCACCGAACAGCTCAACGCCTCGCAGGCCCGGAAGCCGGTCGCTCCCGCCGAAGGACCGAGCGGACGGCAATGGGAACTGATCCGGGAGGGCTACGCCGAACTCCGCCTCCTCCGGCACGCCCTCACGGACGAGCGACTGCGCGACCGCTTGGACTCCGTCTGCGACAAACTCGGCCGAGCCTGCGCCACGACGCCCCCCGCCGGCCCCGCGCCGGTCCTGTCCGCGCGCGAGACCGACGTCCTCGCCTGCGTCGCCCTCGGCTGGACCAACCCCGAAGTGGCCGCCGATCTCGGCATCGCCGTCGAGACCGTGAAGGGGTATCTCCGCGGCGCGATGCGCAAGCTCCACAGCCACTCCCGCCTGGAGGCCGTCGTCACCGCCCGCCGCCTAGGACTCCTCCCCTGAAGACCGCTGCCTCTTCAGGGCGCGACGTCGGCTGAGTCCGCGCACTTGTCGCGATCGGTGATGTCGAGTTGCTAGGGGTTGCGCTGGAGTCCCGCGAGGAAGTGCTCCGCCGCGTCCTGGACTCTGGCCCGGTCCCCGGTGGCCAGGAGATCGAGGAGCAGGCCGCGGATCGTCGCGATGGTGAGGGTGGCCTCGCGAGCGGCCGTCGACGGGTCGACGTGCGGGCCTTGGGCGTCGCACAGGGAATCCATCCAGTCGGCGACGACGTGGTCCAGGAAGTCGGAGAACTGCCGGGGCGCCTGGAGCGCACGACCGTAGACGGCGAAGAACAGCCGGAACTCCGCCTCCTGCCGCGGGTCGGACGTCCGCTCCCAGACCGCCCTCGCCGCCCCGGCCAGTCCGGGCCGGTGGTCGGCCGCCTCGCCGACGGCCGTGAAGATGCGCTCCCGCAGGCGCCCGAGGACGTCCTGGAGCATCTGGTCCTTCGAACCGAAGCGGTGGACGAGCGTGGTCGGCGACACGTCGAGAGCGGCGGCGATGGGGCGCCATGAGAGGTCGTTGAACCCGTGCTCGACCGTGTAGTCCACCACGCGGTCGAGCAACTCGGCGCGTCGTTGATGGTCCACGGGCCGTCCTGCCACCGCCGCCTCCTGGTGATCCGGGTTGACTTAATAGAACGAACGTACAAAGAATGGAGGGGGGCCGGCAAGCGGCGGCACCGCGGAAGGTGACGCCCGCCCCGTTCAAGGAGAGTCGTCCTATGGCGCGAGTCGTTGTCTTCGATGAGATCGGCGGCCCGGAGGTCCTGCGCGTCGTCGAGGAGCCGGCCGGCGAACCGGGGCCCGGGGAGGTGCGCCTCAGGATCGAGGCGTTCGCCGTCAACCGGCTCGACGAGCTGACGCGCTCCGGCGCCTCCCCCGTGCCGATCCGGCTCCCTCACGCCCGGCTGGGCTGCGAGGGAACGGGCATCGTCGACGCCCTGGGCCCCGGCGTGGACGGGCTCGGCGTCGGCGACGCCGTCCTGATCACCGCGGTGCCCGACATGACGTCCAACGGCACCTATGCCGACTACACCGTGCTTCCGGCCGAGCGGGTCGTCAAGCGCCCTGCGGGCCTCACCCCCGCCAAGGCGGCCGCGCTCTGGGTCGCCTACTCCACCGCCTACGGCGCGCTCGTGGAGAAGGCCAAGATGCAGCCGGGTGACAACGTCCTGATCACCGCCGCCTCCGGCACCGTCGGCCTCGCGGCCATCCAGATCGCCAACCAGATCGGCGCCGTCCCCATCGCGGTGACCCGGCACACCGCGAAGAGGGACGAACTCCTTGCGGCGGGCGCCGCCGCCGTGATCGCCACGGACCAGGACGACCTCGCCAAGGCCGCCTCCCTTCTCACGGGCGGCGCCGGGGCCGACATCATCCTCGACTCCGTCATGGGTCCCGGACTCGCCGACCTGGCCGCGGCGGCCAAGCGCTTCACCGGCACCCTCGTCACCGTCGGATGGCTCGACCCGCGGCCCGCGCCCTATCCCTCGAACGCCATCACCACCCACCGCTACATGAGCTTCGAGCACACCCTCGATCCCACGGCCGTGCGGCGCATCGCGGCGTTCCTCTTCGCCGGCCTGCGCACCGGCGCCGTGGACCCGGCCGTCGACAGGGTGTTCGCGCTTGAGGAGATCGTCGAGGCCCACCGGTACCTGGAGAGCGGCCAGCAGGCCCCCGGCAAGATCATCGTCACCACCGGCGCGTCCGGCTGACGGCACAGAGCAGGAGCCTGACCGGCCTGCCCCGCGACGTGAGCCGGTCGCCGACCATCGCGCTGCGGCTCCCCCGGTCAGGCGGGCCGTTGCCTCGGCTTGTCCACGACGGAGACGCGCAGTTGGGCGCTGCAGCGCAGGAGGGTGCCCGCCTTGACGCCACCGGGCAGGTCACCGACCGCGGTGAGCCGGTCGCCGAGGTAGCGGTAGCTTCCGCGCGCCACGATGATCTGGAGGCGTTCGCCCTGACCGGTACGGGCGAAACCGATGCCGTGCCGGCCCGCGTTGTCGACGGCGTCCTTGTCCAGGCGGACGCCCGGGACGCGGGCGAGGACGTCGTACAGCGCGGCCCGCAGGTCGCGCGGGATGTGGCCCTGCATCAGATCGGCGACCGTCTCGACGGCCGCCTGGTCCCGGTCGAAGTTCTGCAGGAAGGACTTCTCGTCGGCCTGCGCGTAGACGCGCGCGCGCAGCAGGGCCGGGTCGGTGGGCAGCGAACGGACGAACTCCTCGTTGTCGGGATCCCAGCCGTGCTGGTCGGGGAACAGCGCGAGTTTCTCCTCGCGCCCGTTCACCTGGCGCACCACCATCGCCGGGTCGATCGCGCACCAGCCGTGGCGGCCGCCCGCGGGCTTGCAGTCGCGGATCTTCCCGCCGGTGGCGGGATACCAGCTGCGGATGTGGAAGCTCGTGGTCGGGTGCGGGGTGTCGGCGTCCTCGCCGGGGGCCCACATCACGCCTGCACCGGGGACGCCCCGGACCGTCGACTCCACGTAGATCCATTGGCCGGGGCGGGCGGCGGCGACGGCCCCGGCGCGGGTGGCGGCGGCCGCCCGGTGCAGCACGACGGCGGCCTCGGC
>NZ_JBEYYT010000195.1:0-10644 GCF_040645715.1 Spirillospora sp. NPDC046719
GTGCGGGCCCGCGCGGGCCCGCACCGCCCGGCCGGCATCTCGGTAAGGGCGGCGTCTCAGCGGGTGCCGTGTCTCAGCAACCGCCGTATCTCAGCAGGTGCCGAGCAGCCGGGTCAGGGCCGTCTTCTCCGCCGAGTCGACGGTCAGGCCGTAGCGGTACTTCACGTCGATCCAGGAGCGGGCGTACATGCAGTCGAAGCTCGCGAGCGGCGGGGTCCACTCGGCGGGGTCCTTGTCGCCCTTGGCCTGGTTGACGTTGTCGGTGACGGCCCACAGCTGCGAGGAGTCCAGGTCGTTGGCGAACGTCTGGCGGCGCGCGGTCGTCCAGGACGAGGCGCCCGACCGCCACGCCTCGGCCAGCGGGACCATGTGGTCGATGTCCAGGTCGGAGGCCTGGGTCCAGGTCGCGCCGTCGTAGGGGCTCGTCCACGTGCCGGAGACGGCGGCGCAGGAGGAGTCGGTGGTGACGTTCACGCCGTCGCGCTTGAGGACGACCTCGCGGGTGTTGCACGTCCCGGACTGGGTGATCCAGTGCGGGAACTTGTCGCGGCTGTAGCCGGACTCCGACCCCTCGGGGGCGACGGTGAGGCCGGCCAGGTGGGTGGCGGCGGTGCTCGCGCCGGGCGGGGGCGGCGGAGCGGCGTCGGCGGCGGGGGCGAGGAGAGCGGTGCCGGTGAGGGCGGTGCCGGTGAGGGCGGTGGCGAGGGTGGCGGTGAGGGCGGTGGCGGTGATCCCCGTGCGTCTCACGGGAACTCCTTTTCGCTCGGGAGCACGAGCCACCAAGTCTTGAATACTTGAATAAACCGGATATGTCCGTTTGGTTAGCGGGGGTCACGATCCGGTGACGGTCGTCACGGGCGGCCGCGCGGCCGCCGCGCCGCCCGCAAGAGGGCGCGCGGATTCTTGTCAGGGGCCGCTTACGAGCGCGGCCGCGCGGCGGGCAGGATGGTGCTCCGCGTTCCGTGACCTGACGAAGGAGTGTCCATGAGTTCTCTCGCCGGCCGTACGGCCCTGGTCACCGGGGGCAGCCGGGGGATCGGCCGCGCCATCGCGCTGGCCCTCGCCGCCGACGGAGCCCGGGTCGCGATCGCCTACCGGCGCGACGAGGAGGCCGCCCGCAAGACCGTCGCGGACATCGAGGCCGCCGGGTCGCGCGGCCACGCCTTCCAGGCGTCCGTCGACTCCCTCGACGCCTGCCGGGCCCTCGCCGCCGCGGTCGAGGAGGAGCTCGGCGAGCTGGACATCCTCGTGCACAGCGCCGGGATCGCCAGCCGCGGCAACAGCGTGGCCGACACCGACCCGGCCGAGCTGGAGCGGGTGCTGCGCGTGCACGCCTTCGGGCCGCACCACCTCAGCCAGGCGCTGATCCCGCTGCTGAGGCGCGCCGACCGCAGCGACATCGTGTTCGTGTCCAGCGTGGTCACCGACATGATGCACGCGAACTCGGGCCCCTACGCCATGGGCAAGGCGGCGCAGGAGGCGCTGGCGCAGGTGCTGTCGAAGGAGGAGCGCGCCAACGGCATGCACGTCAACGTGGTCGCTCCGGGCGTCGTGGACACCGACATGGGGCGGCGGCTGGTGCGCGCCGCGATGGGGGTCGACGACATCCGCCAGGTGGACGCGTCCTCCCCCTACGGGCACGTCTGCACGCCGGAGGAGGTCGCCGACGTCGTCCGGTTCCTGGTGTCGGACGGCGCGTCCTACCTCACCGGGCAGCGCATCGTCATCGACGGCGGCACCTTCTAGCCGCCGCCCCGCGACCCGCCGGGCCGGAACCCGCCCGCCGGGCCGGAACCCGCCCGCCGGGCCGGAACCCGCCCGCCGGGCCGGGACCCGCCCGGCGGGCCCGCTAGTTACGGGTCCAGTCGGGCTGGGCGAAGTCCGCGACCCTGGCCTGGCGCCCGAGCAGCACCACCTCGCGGAACTGCCACAGCATCGCGCCGGTCGGGGCGTGCACCCGCCAGTCCGGCGCGAGCCACATCTGCAGCAGGCTGCCGCCGTCCGGGAGCGGCACCCACCTCGGGGTGTCGTCGTCGGCCAGCCTGCGCAGGCTCGTGTGGTGGACGGAGTGGACCTCGTCCGGGTTCGGGACGAGCGGCCCAGGATCGTCGAGCACGACCACGATCGGGGTGATCGCGAAACCGGACGCGGCGGGGAAGTCGTCCAGCCGGCCGACCACGTCGCCCGGGCCCGCGACCAGGCCGATCTCCTCCCGCAGTTCCCGCAGCGCCGCCTCCTCGGCGGTCTCGCCGTCCTCCAGCCGGCCGCCGGGCAGGCCCCACTGCCCGGCGTTCCGCCCCTGGTACGCGCGCCTGATCAGGATCACCGACGGGACGCCGCCGTGCTCCACGGCGCACAGCACGACCCCGGCGCGGCGCAGACCCGGCTCGTCCGGGACGGTGGTGTGCTCGAACCCGCCCAGCCGCTCCGCGGCGAGCCGGTGGAAGGCCGTCAGGTCATCGAGAGGGCCGGGGATCGCGAGGGGGTCCGTCATGTCCCGATCCTGCCAGTTCCTCCTCCCGTGCGTACCGGGCGGGCGAGGTGCCGACGGCGGCGGTGAAGTCGCGGGTGAAGTGCGCCTGGTCGGCGTAGCCCAGCTCGGCGGCCAGCCGGGCCCAGTCGACCCGCGTGCCCGCCTCGGCCCGCCCGGCCGCCTCGATCATCCGGAACCTGCGGATGACCCACTTCGGGCCGATCCCGACGTACTCGTGGAACAGTCGCTGCAGGCTGCGCGGGCTCACGCCCTCGTCCCGGGCCAGCTCCCCGACGCGGACGACGCCGGGCCGTCCCGCGATGCGCCCGACGATCGCGGCGGCCCGCTCGGCGGACGGGTCGGGCTCGGGACGCAGCCCGGCGAGGAACGCCTCCAGCCGGGCGACGGCCGCCGCGTCGCCGGGCGTCGCGAAGATCTCCGCGGCCAGGTCGAGCCCCGGCGCGCCGAACACCTCGTCCACGCCCGCGAACCGGCCGGTCAGCGCGGCCACCGGGCCGTCCAGGAACGGCCGGAACCCGCCCGGACGGAACGCCGCGCCGATCACCCGGCCCTCGTCCGCGATCTCCTCGACGAAGTCGTCGCGCACCACGCCCACGATCCGCGCCCGCGTCGCGCCGCTCGTCAGGTAGCTGGTGAAGGTCATGTGCACCGACGGCCGGGTCAGCACCTGCTGCCGGTGGGGCGGGCGCCCCCGCAGGTCCCAGCGCAGCGTCCAGAAGAAGTCGACGAAGGGGGCGAGGGCGGGCGACGGCGCGGCCCGCTCGACCCGGAAGCTCTCCAGGCCCGTCCGCGGGCGCAGGATCCCGCGCGTCCCGCCGGGTAGGGATCGGCCCATCGGACCAGGCTAGCGGTGTCGCGTTTTTTCAAGACCGCGCGCGGCGGCCCGTCCTAGCGTGGACCCATGTTCGAACGAATGAGCGAAGGAGTCGTCATGGACATCCGGAGGCAGATGCGGCCCGCCGCTGACGCCGCGGCGCGGATCGTCCTGGAGACACCGGAGGACCGGCTGGACGCGCCGACCCCGTGCTCCGGCTGGGACGTGCGGGCACTGGTCAACCACCTGATCCTGTGGAACGGGCGGGGCGAGACCGCCGCGCGCAGGGAGCCCGTTACCGGGCCCGGCGAGGACCACGACTTCACCGCCGAGCCCGGGTGGGCCGAGCGGTTCGCCGAGCAGGCGCGCAGGACCGCCGACGCGTGGAGCGACCCCGCAGCCTGGGAGGGGAACACCAGCCTGACCGGTGCCAAGGAGGGCATGCCCGCCTCGTTCATCGCCGGGATCGTGCTCGGCGAGTGCGTCGTGCACGGCTGGGACCTCGCCGTCGCCACCGGCCGCGAGCCCGGCTTCCCGCCGGAGGTGGTCGAGGCCGCCTGGGAGCAGCTCGTCCCGACCGCGGAGTTCAGCCGCAAGTACGGCGCGTTCGGCCCGGAGGTCGCGGTCCCGGAGGACGCGCCGCTGCTCGAACGCCTCCTCGGACTCGCCGGCCGCGACCCGTACTGGAAGCCCTGACGGGCGCCCCGCGCCCGGCGGGAACCGCGCCTCGGTGAGGGCGCGCCGCGCGGCGCGCCCTTATCCGGGCGCGAGCGGGGCCTCGCTCGCTCTACCCTTGAGGGCATGTCAACGAGCTCTTCGATCCGGGTACGTTTCGCGCCGTCGCCGACCGGCATGTTCCACGTCGGCGGCGCCCGCTCCGCGCTGTTCAACTGGGTGATGGCGGCCCAGTCGGGCGGCACGCTCGTACTGCGGATCGAGGACACCGACGCCTCCCGCAACAGCCCCGAGTGGACCGAGGGCATCATCCGCGCCCTGGCCTGGCTCGGCATGGACGGGGAGCAGTACGAGGGCCCCTACTTCCAGTCCGCCAACGCCGACAAGCACGTCGAGGCCGCCCGGACGCTGCGGGAGCAGGGCCGCGCCTACTACTGCGACTGCACCCGCGAGGCCGTGATCGCCCGCACCGGCGACCAGCACAAGGGCTACGACGGGTTCTGCCGCGACCGCGGCCTGGAGCCCGGCCCCGGGCGCGCCCTGCGCTTCCGCACCCCCGACGAGGGCCAGACCACCGTCGTGGACCTGCTGCGCGGCAAGCCCGTCTTCGACAACGCCGTGCTGGAGGACTTCGTCATCGCCCGCGCCGACGGGTCGGTCACGTTCCTGCTGGCCAACGCCGTCGACGACATGAGCCAGGGCATCACCCACGTCGTGCGCGGCGAGGAGCACCTGTCCAACGCGCCCAAGCAGCAGCTGCTGTGGGAGGCGCTCGGCGGCGAGCCGCCCGTCTGGGCGCACGTCCCGGTGATCGTCAACGAGAAGCGGCAGAAGCTGTCCAAGCGCCGCGACAAGGTCGCCCTGGAGGACTACCGCGCCGAGGGCTACCTCGCCGAGGCGATGCGCAACTACCTGATGCTGCTCGGCTGGGCCCCGTCCGGCGACCGCGAGATCGTCCCGTGGGACGTGATCGTCGACGAGTTCCGCATCGAGGACGTCAACTCCTCGCCGGCCTTCTTCGACGTCAAGAAGCTGCGCGCGATCAACGGCGAGTACATCCGGGCGCTGCCGGAGCAGAAGTTCATCGCCGAGTGCCTGCCGTTCCTGCAGGAGGCGCCGTTCGACGTGGACGTCGCGGTGTTCGCCGAGCTGGCGCCCCTCGCGCAGACCCGCGTCGCGCTGCTCTCGGAGATCGTCCAGATGATCGACTTCGCGTTCCTGGACGAGCCGCCCGCCGACGAGCAGTCCTGGAACAAGGCGATGAAGGAGCCCGCCGCCGACATCCTCGCCGCCGCCGAGGCCGCCTACCAGGACGCGCCGTGGAACGCCGCCGAGCTGAAGGACCGGCTGGAGCGCGTCGGCACCGAGCACGGCCTCAAGCTCGGCAAGACGCAGGCGCCCGTCCGCGTCGCCGTCACCGGCCGCACCGTGGGCCTGCCGCTGTTCGAGTCCCTGGAGATCCTCGGCCGCGACCGGACCCTCGCCCGCATCGCCGCCGCCCGCGCGAAGCTCGCCGCCTCCTCCTGACCCCCGGGGTCAGCGGAAGGTGATCGCGCCGGGGAAGTGGCCGGACGCGCACATGAACGGCATCCGGCCCGGGGCCGGGGCGCCCAGGTCGACGCGGGTCTCGCCGGTCGCGGGCAGATAGACGTCCTTGTCGCGGCTCGGGATGGTGAAGACCCGCATGTGCCCGGAGGTGTGCCGGGTCCGCAGCACGAGGACGGTGTGCACGCGGGCCCGCGCCGCCAGCAGCGCGGGCCGGTAGCCCTGGTCCAGGGCCCACACCGTCACGACCTGGGTGCCCGACGCGTCCGTCCGGACGAACCGGGCCGAGTCGGCCGCCGCCGTCGCCCCGCCGCCGGACGGGAGCCAGCCGCCGAGCCGCAGGCCCGACAGCAGCGTCCAGCCGGACGCCGCGAGCAGCGCCACGGCGAGCAGCGCGGTCAGCCGCCCCCGCAGCAGCGCCATCGTCCGCCCAACGGTGACGCCGATCAGCCCGAACAGCGGCGCCGTCCCCAGCACGAACGCGCCCATCACCACGGCGCCGCCGAGCGCGGAACGCGACGTCACGGCCAGCAGCTCCGCCGACAGCGTCAGCCCGCACGGGACCAGCACCGTCGCGGCCCCCAGTACGGCGGGCCGCCGGGAGCGCCCGCGTGGGGGAGGGTGACAGGCGTCCTCGCCCTCCCCGCCCTCGGGGGAGTGCTCCCGGCCCCGTCCCAGCAGGCGGCGCACCGGCCGGAAGCCCAGCAGATCGAGGGCGAACAGCGCCAGCGCCGCCGCGGCCGCCGCCAGCAGCGCCCCGCGCACCCGCGGACCCGGCTGCACCGCACCGCCCGCCAGCCCCAGCAGCGCGCCCAGCGCCACATGCGAGACCAGCTTCGCCGCCAGGAACACCGAGACCTGCCGCACCGGGCGCGTCCCCGCCGGACCGGAACCGGCGCCGGCCGCACCGCCCACCGCTCCGGTCAGCAGGCCGATCTGCGTCGCCGCGCACGTGGTGCCGCCCGCCAGCAGCCCCGCTCCGGCGCCCGCGAGGAACAGCCCCGCGACGTCCACGGCCCACCTCCCGGCGGAAGCATCCCCGACACGGAAGGGCGCAAAGCGTCACTGACCGGACACGGCCAGTCGATCACCCCCGGGCGGGGCCGCGGTTCAGTCGCCGGGCAGGAGGGCCTCCCGCAGCTCCGCCAGGCGCCGCTCCAGCTCGTCGTACTCGCCGCGCCGCGCCGCCGGCAGGTGCTTGCCGACGGTCTCGGCCTGCTCGGCCACCGCGGCCAGCCGGTCGGCGACCCGCGGATCCGCGGCCCGCGGACCGTCCCCGTTCTCACCGGGGGCTCCGGCGTCCCGCGCCTTCAGCAGCGTCGACTGCTCGCGCAGCAGCGCGGCCTGCTCCCGCAGCAGCGCCGTCTGGTCGCGCAGCTGCTTGTTCTTGGTGTGCAGCTCCACGAACACCGACACCTTCGCGCGCAGCACCCACGGGTCGAACGGCTTGGAGATGAAGTCGACCGCGCCCGCCGCGTACCCGCGGAACGCGTAGTCGGGATCGCTGTTCACCGCCGTCAGGAAGATGATCGGCAGGTCGCGGGTCTTCTTGCGGCGCTTGATGTCGCGCGCCGTCTCGAACCCGTCCATCCCCGGCATGACGACGTCCAGCAGGATGACCGCGTACTCGTCGGTGAGCAGCGCCTTCAGCGCCTCCTCGCCGGAGCGCGCCCGGACCAGATCCTGATCGAGCGAACTGAGAATGGCCTCCAGTGCGATCAGGTTCTCCTCGCGGTCGTCCACGAGCAGGATCTTCGCCTTGTCGTCCACGCGTCGTCTCTCCGATTCCGGTCCGGCCTCCCGCCGTGCGGCCACGCCCAGCCCCACGCCCGGCCCCACGGCGACCCTACCTGCCAGGCGACTCCTCTCCTCAGCGGACGATGGAGGGTTGCAGCCAGTTCCTCATGACGTCAAGGAGATGATCCACGTCGACGGGCTTCGGCACGTAGTCCGACGCGCCCGATTCGAGGCTCTTCTCCCGGTCGCCCTTCATCACCTTCGCGGTGATCACGATGATCGGCAGCTCGGCGAACTGCGGCATCTGCCTGATCGCCGCCGTCGTCGCGTACCCGTCCAGGCCGGGCATCATCACGTCCATCAGCACGATCGCCACGTCCGGGTTGCGGTGCAGCAGGTCGATCCCCGCCTGCCCGTCCTCGGCGTACAGGACCTCCATCCCGTACCCCTCCAGGACGGACGTCAGCGCGAACACGTTGCGGACGTCGTCGTCGACGATCAGCACCTTGCGGCCCGACAGCACCCTGTCGACGAAGTCCGCCGGCGGCTCCGCCAGCATCCCGTTCAGCGCGGGCTCGGGCCGCCGGACCTCACCGGGAGGCCGCTGGTCGGCCGGGAGCCCGTTCTCGCGGCCGGACGCCGCGCGCGGCGCGCCGCCCTCGGCGGGACCGCCCGCCGGCAGCGCGGGCGCGGCCTCCGCCGCACCCTCGGCCTCCTCCTGCGCCGCGGACCGCCGGCGGCCTTCAGCCTCGCTGTACTGGGCCGGCAGGTACAGCGTGAACACGCTGCCGCGGCCCGGCTGGCTCTCCGCCTGGATCTCGCCGCCCAGCAGCCGGGCGATGTTCCGGCTGATCGACAGGCCCAGCCCGGTACCGCCGTAGCGGCGGCTGGTGGTCCCGTCGGCCTGCTGGAACGGCTCGAAGATCTCCTGCAGCTTGTCGGCGCTCACCCCGATGCCGGTGTCGATCACCCGGAACGCGATGACGTCCGGGGTGTTCCACAGCGCCGGCAGCGTGAAGTCGATGTCCCCGGCCCGCTCGATCACCAGCCGGACCTCGCCCTCGGCGGTGAACTTCACCGCGTTCGACAGCAGGTTCCGCAGCACCTGCTGCAGCCGCTGCTCGTCGGTGTTCAGCGTCGGCGGGACGTCAGGCGCGACCTCCACCCCGAAGTGCAGCCCCTTGTCGACCGACAGCGGGCGGAACGTCGCGTCGACGTAGTCCACCAGCGCCGGCACCGACAGCCGCTGCGGATGCGCCTCCATCTTCCCGGCCTCCACCTTGGCCAGGTCGAGGATGTCGTTGATCAGCTCCAGCAGGTCGGTGCCGGACTCGTGGATCGTCCGCGCGAACTCCACCTGCTTGTCGGTGAGGTTGCCGCCCTGGTTCTCCGACAGCAGCTTGGCCAGCACCAGCAGGCTGTTCAGCGGCGTCCGCAGCTCGTGCGACATGTTGGCCAGGAACTCCGACTTGTACCGCGAGGAGATCGCCAGTTGCTCGGCGCGCTCCTCCAGCGTCCGCCGCGCCTGCTCGATCTGGAAGTTCTGGATCTCGATCGCCCGGTTCTGCTGGGCGAGCAGCGCCGCCTTCTCCTCCAGCTCGGTGTTGGAGTGCCGCAGCTCGCCCTGCTGGCGCTGCAGCTCGTCGGAGCGTTCCTGGAGCTCCTGCGCGAGCCGCTGGGACTCGCCGAGCAGCGCCTCGGTCCGGGTGTTGGCGCGGATCGCGTTCAGCGTCACCCCGATCGTCTCGATCAGCTGGCTGAAGAACGCCAGGTGCACGTCCGTGAACCGGCCGAACGAGGCCAGCTCGATCGCGCCGAGCACCTCGTCCTCGAACACGATCGGCAGCACGATGATGTTGACCGGCGACGACTCGCCCAGCCCCGACCCGATCCGGACGTAGTCGGCGGGCGCGTCGTTGATCAGCAGCGGGCGGCGCTCCTGCGCGGCCTGCCCGACGAGCCCCTCGCCGAGCGCGAACCGGACCGTGCCGATCCTGCTGCGCCGCGTCCCGTACCCGGCGATCAGCACCAGCTCGGTCTCCTCGCCGCCCTCGGCCAGGTAGAACGCGCCGTACTGGGCGCTCGCCGTCGGCGTCAGCTCCCGCATGATCAGCTCGGCGACCTGCATCAGGTCCCGGTGGCCCTGCATGAGCCCGCCGATCCGGGCCAGGTTGGTCTTCAGCCAGTCCTGCTCCTCGTTGGCGCGGGTCGTCTCGCGCAGGGTGGCGACCATCAGGTTGACGTTGTCGGACAGCTCGGCGACCTCGCCGCGCGCCTCCACGGTGATCGTCCGGGTCAGGTCGCCGGTGGCGACCGCGCTGGCCACCGCGCCGATCGCGCGGACCTGCGTGGTCAGGTTGCGGGCCAGCTCGTTCACGCTCTCGGTGAGCCGCTTCCAGGTGCCGGAGACGCCCTCGACCTCGGCCTGCCCGCCGAGCCGGCCCTCGCTGCCGACCTCGCGGGCGACGCGGGTCACCTCGGACGCGAACGACGACAGGGTGTCCACCATCGTGTTCAGCGTCGTCTTCAGCTCCAGGATCTCGCCCTGCGCGTCGACGTCGATGCGGCGGGTCAGGTCGCCGTGCGCGACCGCCGTCGCGACCTGCGCGATGTTGCGGACCTGGTAGGTCAGGTTGGACGCCATCCCGTTGACGTTGTCGGTCAGGTCCTTCCACATGCCGCCCGCGCCGGGCACGTGCGCCTGGCCGCCGAGGCGGCCCTCCGTGCCGACCTCGCGGGCGACCCGGCTGACCTCGTCCGCGAACGCCGACAGCGTGTCGACCATCGTGTTCAGGGTGTCCTTGAGCTGAAGGATCTCGCCCTGCGCGTCGACCTCGATCTTGCGGGTCAGGTCGCCCTGCGCGACCGCCGTGGTGACCTGCGCGATCCCCCGGACCTGCACGGTCAGGTTGTTCGCCATCGAGTTGACGTTGTCGGTCAGGTTCTTCCAGACCCCGCTGACGCCCTGGACGTTGGCCTGGCCGCCGAGGCGCCCCTCGGTGCCGACCTCGCGGGCGACGCGGGTGACCTCGTCGGCGAAGGCCGAGAGGGTGTCGACCATCGTGTTGACGGTGTCCTTGAGTTCGAGGATCTCGCCCTGGGCGTCGACGGTGATCTTCTTGCCGAGGTCGCCCTCGGCGACGGCGGTGGTGACCTGGGCGATGTTGCGGACCTGGTAGGTCAGGTTGGACGCCATCCCGTTGACGTTGTTGGTCAAGTCCCGCCAGACGCCGCCGGCGCCGGGCACGTTGGCCTGGCCGCCGAGACGGCCTTCGGTGCCGACTTCGCGGGCGACGCGGGTGACCTCGTCGGCGAAGGCCGAGAGGGTGTCGACCATCGTGTTGACGGTGTCCTTGAGTTCGAGGATCTCGCCCTGGGC
>NZ_JBEYYT010000195.1:10744-16730 GCF_040645715.1 Spirillospora sp. NPDC046719
GTCGACGGTGATCTTCTTGCCGAGGTCGCCCTCGGCGACGGCGGTGGTGACCTGCGCGATGTTGCGGACCTGGTAGGTCAGGTTGTTCGCCATCGCGTTGACGTTGTCGGTCAGGTTCTTCCAGACGCCGCTGACGCCCCGCACGTTCGCCTGGCCGCCGAGGCGCCCCTCGGTGCCGACCTCGCGGGCCACACGGGTGACCTCGTCGGCGAACGCCGACAGCTGGTCCACCATCTGGTTCACGGTGAGCTTCAGCTCCTGGAGCTCACCGGTCGCCTCGACCGTGACCTTGCGGGTCAGGTCGCCCTGCGCCACCGCCGTCGTGACCTCGGCGATGTCGCGGACCTGCGACGTCAGCCGCGCCGCCATCACGTTCACCGAGGCCGTCACGTCCCGCCAGCGGCCGGTCATGCCGCGCGACGGGGCCTGGCCGCCGAGCCGGCCCTCCGTGCCGACCTCCCGGGCGAACTGGGTGACCTCCCAGGTGAACTGGTCCAGCAGCTCGACCATGCCGTTCACCGACTTGGCCATCCGCAGCAGCTCGCCGCGCATGGGCCGGCCGCGCACCCGCAGCTCCACCCGCTGGCTCAGGTCGCCGGCCGCCACCGCCTCCACCACCCGGTGCATCCCGGTGGCCAGGTCGGTCAGCTTGTCGATGATCGCGTTCGCGTCCTCCACCGCCGACGCCCACGACCCCCGCAGGCTCCCCGGCGTCAGCCGCCCGCGCAGCTGCCCCTCGCGGCCGATCTCGCGCCGCACCCGGGCCAGCCCGGACGCCACCTCATGCCCGTTCTGCCGGATCTCGTCCAGTATCGCCCCGGCCTCCGCCACGGCGCCCTCGCCGGGCACGTCCAGCTCGGTCCCCGTCCGGCCGTCCCGGACGGCGGCCAGCGCCTTCAACAGCGGCGCGAGATCGGCGTCGCTGTAACGCGGAGTGGTGTCGCGAGACCCGCCCGCGGGGCGGGCACGGGACGCTGTACGCGGCATTGTTCCTCTTCCTCTTGGCCCGCGGTCGCCGGGTGCCCGGCGCGGCGGGCCGGTCTTTCCGGACCGCCTCCCGGCCGCACCAGTACTCTACGTTGCCGCCCGTTCCAGAGCCCGAATCGCTCGCTCACGAGTGACAAGCGGCATAGGTCATGGATCGGGGGCCGTAGTCTTCGTGTTACGGTCTGTCGTGTTGTGACGGAGAGCCGGACACCGAGGTCAGAGGCATCGCAAGGCCCCGGTTCGGCACTCTCGTGGCCGGGTGGCCGCACGGTCTGCCACGATGGCCAGACCCGGTAAGCAGGCTTCGAACGAGGGACGGCAGTTGGATCGGCAGACGGCGTCGGCGACCTTCCCGTCCGCCGCCGCGGCGGTGGCGGACGCGCGCCGCTTCGTCCGCAAGGTGCTCGCCGACTGGGGCATGGACGAGGCCGCCGACGACGCGGTCCTGGCCACCAGCGAGCTGGCCACCAACGCGGTCGCCTACGCCGGCACCTCCTTCGAGGTGTCCTGCCGCCTGGAGGGCGGCGACATCGAGATCGAGGTCCGCGACCGCCACCCCACCCGCGGGATCGAGATGCCGGGCGTCACCGCGTCCAGCGGACGCGGCCTGCCGTCGATCGCCCGGCTGGCCGCCTCCTGGGGCGTCTCCTACGACCGCCGCACCAAGGGCGTCTGGTTCCGGCTGCCCCGTCCGGGCGCCGACGTGGAAGGCGCCGAGCCGGGCGCGTCCGACGACACCGCCGCGGAGGCGGAGCCGGCCCCCGGCGTCGCCCGCGCGGAACGGGCCGCACGCGGCTTCGCCGGCCTCGACAAGGCCGCCGAGACCGGGCTCGAGCCCGGCGTCCCCGGCGCCCAGCCCCGCGACGACCGGCTCGGCGGCGAGCGCCTCGACGCCGACGGCATGGGCGAGACGCCCGCCGCCGGCGACGGGCTGCTGCGCTCCCCGGCCGCGGTGGAGGCCATGGAGGAGGCGGTCGCGGCCGTCCGCGAGGTGCTCGGCGCCGACGGCGCGGCCGTCCAGCTGACCGAGCGCGACGGGCGCCTGATCATGGGCGCCTCCGGCGGCACGGCCGCGGAGATGCCGCTCGGCGGCCTGACGGTGGGCGGCCTCGCCCCCGCCGTCCGCGCCGGCTCGCCCTGGGTGGCCCCCGGCGCCGCCGACCCGGCCGCCGCCGCGCTGCGGGCCGGCTCGCTGGCAGCCGCCCCGCTGGAGTCGCAGGGCCGCCTCACCGGCCTGCTGGTGGCCGTCTCGTCGGCCCCCGGCCGGTTCGAGGAGGCCGACGGCGCCCGCCTCGGCCGCCTCGCCGACGAGATCTCGCTCTCCCTGGAGAAGGCCAGGGTGGGGGAGCTGGAACGGTCCTGGCGCGGCTGGCTCAGCTTCGTCGCCGAGGCCAGCGACCTGCTCGCCGGCACCCTCGACCAGGAACGGACGATGGCGCTGGTCGCCCAGCTCGTCGTGCCCCGGCTCGCCACCTGGTGCGCCGTCTACACCGTCACCGAGGCCGAGCCGGCGCGGCTCGCCTACGTCTGGCACGCCGACGAGACCCGCGCCGACGGCCTGCGCGACCTGCTCGACCAGGCCAGCTCCGCCCCGCCGATGGACGCCCCCGGCCCCTGGAACGGCCTCGCCGGCGCACCGGAGGACGTCCGCGCCGCCGCCGGCGACACCGCCGACGACCAGGTCTACGCGTTCCCGCTGATCGCCCGGGGCCGCCGCATCGGCAGCATCGTCATCGGCCGCCCCGCCGGCGACCGGTTCCAGCGCAGCGCCATCGAGCTGGCCGAGGAGCTCAGCCGCCGCGCCGCCCTCGCCGTCGACAACGCCCGCCTGTTCTCCGCCCAGACCGCCATGAGCAGCGCCCTGCAGCGCAGCCTGCTCCCGCCCGGCATCCCGGAGATCCCCGGCCTGGAGGTCGCGGTCGTCTACGAGCCGGCGGGGGAGGGAAGCGAGGTCGGCGGCGACTTCTACGACGTGTTCGAGTCCGGGGTCCGGCCCGGCGCCCCGCAGACCCCGTCCCGCTGGCGGTTCGCGATCGGCGACGTGTGCGGCACCGGACCGGAGGCCGCCGCCGTCACCGGCCTGGCCCGGCACGCGCTGCGCATCCTGGCCGCCGAGGACATGTCGGTGCCGGGCGTCCTCGCCCGCCTCAACCGGCTGATCCTGGGCGAGGGCGAGCGCGGGCGGCTGCTCACCCTGCTGCACGGCGAGATCGCGGCGCGTCGCCGCCGCGACGGCGTCACGATCAGGCTGACGAGCGCGGGGCACCCGCCCCCGCTGGTGCTCGACCCCGAGGGCGGCGTCCGCGAGGCCGCCACCCCCCAGCCGCTGCTCGGCGTGTTCGACGGTGTGGAGTTCCACACCGACACCCTCGAGCTGCGCCGCGGCGAGGTGCTGCTGTGCGTGACCGACGGCGTCACCGAGCGGCGCTCGGGCAACCGGCTGCTCGGCGACGGCCACGGGCTGGAGCGGCTGCTGGCCGGCTGCACCGGGCTGAGCGCAGGGGCCGTCGCCGCCCGCATCCAGCGAGCGGTGCGCGATTTCGGCCCCGAACCCTCGAACGACGACGTTGCCCTCATCGTTCTGCGGGCGTCATGATGGAGACCAACAATCGGTAAGGTGGGGTGGCGTGGGGCTTGCCTTGCACACGACACGACAGGACGGCCGTGCGACGATCGCCGCGCGCGGCTCCATAGACCTGCACTCCTCCGACGAGCTACGGGCCCGGCTGGCCGAACTCGTGGACGCCGGTGAGCGCACGGTCGTGGTCGATCTCACCGCCGTCGACTTCTGCGACTCGTCCGGCCTCAACGTCCTCGTCCGCGCGTACAAGCACGCCCGGGCGCAGAACGCCACGCTGACGGTCACCGGCGCTTACGGCCGGGTGGAGAACGTGCTGCGCACGACCGGCCTCGACCGCTTCCTGATCGAGGGTCCGGCGGAGGAGGCGCCCGCCGATGGACGCTGAGACCGCGCCGCCCGGATCCCGGCGGCCGCACCGGACGGGACGGCACACGATGCGGAACGGCGAGCGGGCGGAGTGACCGACCCGATGACCGAGACCACGCTGCGCGCGGCCCCGCAGACGGAGGCCGTCGAGTACGCGCGCCGCCTCGCCGCCCGCACCATGCGTACCTGGGCGCTCATGGAGCGCGAAGAGCTCGTGACCGCGATCGTCGCCGAACTGGTCGCCAACGCCGTCCGGCATGCCGGGACGGCGCTGGAGCTGCGCCTGCTGCGCGGCACCGGGCGCGTCCGGGTCGAGGTCCGCGACCGCGCCGCCCAGCTGCCCCGGCTGACCGTCCCCGGCCCCCTCGACGAGTCCCACCGCGGCCTGTTCATCGTCGACCGGTTCGCCACCTCGTGGGGCGCCGACCCGGTCACCGGCGGCAAGGTCGTCTGGGCCGAGGTCAGCATCTGACACGGCCTCCGGAGCCGGCCGCGCCGATTCGAAGATCGTTCGTCGCCACCGCCGGCCGGGCGCGCCCCGGCATGAGAACGGCGCGCCCGCCCAGAGAGGCGTGACGCGCCGTGCCCGGACCGCTCGTCAGGACGACTTGCGGTACAGCTCCGCGACCATGAACGCCAGGTCCAGCGACTGGCCGCGGTTGAGCCGCGGGTCGCAGGCCGTCTCGTAGCGCTGGTGCAGGTCGTCCTCCGCCAGCCCGTGGCCGCCGCCCGTGCACTCGGTCACGTCGTCGCCGGTGAACTCGATGTGGATGCCGCCCGGGTGCGTGCCGAGCGCCCGGTGCACCTCGAAGAACCCGGCGACCTCGTCCAGCACGTCGTCCAGCCGCCGCGTCTTGTGCCCGCTCGGCGCCTCGTAGGTGTTGCCGTGCATCGGGTCGCAGATCCACGCGACCGGCGCGCCGCTCTGGTCCACCTTCTCGATCAGCGGCGGCAGCGCGTCCCGGATCCGGCCCGCGCCCATCCGGGTGATGAAGGTCAGCCGGCCGGGCTCCCGCTCCGGGTTCAGCGTGTCGATCAGCGCCAGCGCGTCGTCGGCGGTGGTCGTGGGGCCGAGCTTCACCCCGATCGGGTTGCGGATGTGCCGCAGGAACTCCACGTGCGCGCCGTCCAGCTGCCGGGTCCGCTCGCCGATCCACAGGAAGTGGCTCGACACGTCGTAGGGCAGGCCGCTGAGGTGGTCGATCCGGGTCAGCGCCCGCTCGTACTCCAGCAGCAGCGCCTCGTGGCTGGAGTAGAACTCCACGCTGTGGAACTCGTCCGGGCTCACCCCGCACGCCTTCATGAACGTCAGCGCCCGGTCGATCTCCCCGGCGAGCTGTTCGTACCGGCGGCCCGAGGGGCTCGTCGCCACGAAGTCCTGGTTCCAGGCGTGCACCTGCCGCAGGTCGGCGTAGCCGCCCTTGGTGAACGCCCGGCACAGGTTCAGCGTCACCGCCGAGCAGTGGTAGGCGCGCAGCAGCCGGTGCGGGTCGTTGCGGCGGGACTCGGCGTCGAACGCGAAGCCGTTCACCGCGTCGCCCCGGTAGGCGGGCAGCTCCACGCCGCCGCGCACCTCCGACGGCTTCGAGCGCGGCTTGGCGAACTGCCCCGCCATCCGGCCGATCTTCACGACCGGCACGCTGGCGGCGTACGTGAGCACCACCGCCATCTGCAGCAGCGTCTTGAGCTTGTTCTTGACCGCGTCGGCGTTCGATCCCTCGAACGTCTCCGCGCAGTCGCCGCCCTGCAGGACGAACGCCTCGCCGCGCGCGACCTCCGCGAGCCGGGCCTTGAGCTGGTCGCACTCGCCCGCGAACACGAGCGGCGGCTGGGCGGCGAGTTCGGCGGCGACGGCACGGACCTCGGCCGGGTCGTCCCACTCGGGCTGCTGCAGTGCGGGGAGGTCGCGCCAGGCGTCGAGCGCCCCCGAGACGCTGGAAGTACTCACGCGCAAAGGGTATCGGGCGGTGCGTGCGCTCGATGCCCCGTCCGGGCCCCCTAGGCCGCCCCCGGACGGCCCGTGGTCGTCGCGGAAGCCCAACAGAACGCCGG
>NZ_JBEYYT010000196.1:0-16711 GCF_040645715.1 Spirillospora sp. NPDC046719
GCCGCGCCGTGCTCCGGCGCGGGGGCGGGACGGGCGTCCTCGCCGACGTCCGCGCTGGCCAGCCGCGCCCACGTGCCCGCGGGCGTCAGCGCGTGCACCTCGACGCGCTGCTCGGCCTCGGCGAACGTCGTCGTGACGGTCGTGTGCTCCGCGAGCGCGAGCGGGCGCTCTATCCACAGGCTGTTGACACGGACCGCGTCGGTGCCGAGCGCCGTCGCGCCCGCCGCGAGCGCCATCTCCGCGAACGCCGCGACCGGCAGCGCGGGCAGGCCGTGCACGGTGAGACCGGACAGCCACGGCTGCGCGTCCAGGCCGACGTCGGCGCGCCAGGCGTGCCGGTCCTCGCCGGGCAGCTCGACGTGCGCGCCGAGCAGCGGGTGCTCGTCGCGGCCGCCGCGGTTGCGCGTGGACAGGTCGACCCAGTGGCGCTCGTGCCGCCACGGCGACTGCGGGACGTCCACGATCCGGCCGTCGGCGGGCGGCGCGACGGCGAGGCCGTGCGCGGCGAGCGTCGCGAGCTGCGCGTGGAACGTCAGCGTGTCGTCGGTTTCCTGGCCCTTCGGCGCGCGCTTCAGCGTGTGCGTGACCAGGGCGCCGCTGCCGCCGAGCGTCTCACCGACCGCGTGCGCGAGGATCGGGTGCGCGTTGACCTCGACGAACGTCCGGAACCCGTCCTCGGCCGCCGCCGACACCGCGTCCGTCAACCGGACCGGGTTGCGCAGGTTCGCCGCCCAGTACTCGACGTCCAGGCGGGCGTCCTCGCCGTCGAACGCGCGCGGGTCGGGCAGCGCCGTCGTGTAGAGCCTGATGCCGTCGGCGAGCGGCGTGCCGGATTCGAGACCGACCTCGGCGAGCTGCTCGCGCAGGTCGGGCAGGAGCGGGTCGACCTGCGGGGAGTGCCCGGCGCCCTCCGCCTGCACCATGCGGGCGAGGCGGCCCTCCGCCTCCGCACGCTTCACGACCTCGGCGACCTGGTCGGCGTCGCCCGTCACGACCGTCTGCTTCGGCGACGAGTGCACCGCCGCGTACACCTCGGGCAGCCCGTCCGCCAGCCGCTCGACCTCCTGCGCGGACGCGCCGAGCACCGCCATCGCACCGCCGCCGACCAGCTTCGTCAGCAGCTTCGACCGCCGCACGATCACCCGCACGCCGTCCTGCGGGGTGAGCGCGCCCGCGACGACCGCCGCCGCTACCTCGCCCATCGAATGCCCGATCACCGCGCCCGGCACGACGCCGTACGACGTCCACATCCGCGCCAGGCCGAGCTGGATCGCGAACAGCACTGGCATCGTGTCGGCCGGGCCGTCCGGCTTGCGGCCCTCCTCGAGCAGCGACCACAGGTCCGGGCCGCCCTCCTCGGCGAACAGGCCGTCCAGGTCGTCGATCGCCTCGGCGAACGCCGGCTCCTCCTCCAGCAGCCGCTGCGCCATGCCCGCGCGCTGCGCCCCGTACCCGGAGAACACCCAGACCGGACGTCCCGGGACGCCGAGCGCCGACCCCGTCACCACGCCGGGGTGCGGGCGGCCCTCCGCGAGCGCCTTCAGGCCCTCGACGAGACCGGCGCGGTCGCGGGCCGACACCGCCGCGCGGGACCGTCCCCGGCCGCCGCGCCGGTGCAGCGTCCGCGCCACGTCGGCGAGCTTCACGTCATCGCGGTCCGCGACCCACTCCGCGAGGAGCGCGGCGTGGTCGCGGACGCGGTCGTCGCTCGTGTCCGACAGCGGGAACGTCCGCACCACCGCCGGCCGGCTCACGACCTCCTGCGCCGGAGCCTCCTCCAGCAGCACGTGCGCGTTCGTCCCGCCGAACCCGAAACCGGACACGCCCGCCCGCGCCGGGTGGCTCCGCTCCGGCCACGGCGTCTCGTCCGCGACCACCCGGAGCCGCAGCTCGTCGAACGGGATGTGCGGGTTCGGCTCCTTGTAGTGCGCGCTCGCCGGGATCACCTTGTGGTGCAGCGCCAGGACGGTCTTGATCAGCCCCGCGACGCCCGCCGCCGACTCCATGTGGCCGAGGTTGCTCTTCGCGGACCCGATCAGCAGCGGCTCGTCCGCCGCCCGGCCCGCGCCCAGCACCTCCCCGACGGCCTTCGCCTCGATCGGGTCGCCGAGGAACGTGCCCGTCCCGTGCGCCTCGACGTAGTCGACCTCGGTGGTCTCCACGCCCGCCGCCGCGTACACGTCCCGCAGCAGCGCCCGCTGCGCGTCCGAGTTCGGCGCCACCAGGCCGTTGGACCGCCCGTCGGAGTTGACGCCCGAGCCCTTGATCACCGCGAGGACCCGGTCGCCGTCGCGGACCGCGTCCGACAGCCGCTTCAGCACCACCGCGCCGCAGCCCTCCGCGCGGACCATCCCGTCCGCCGACGCGTCGAACGCCTTGCAGTGCCCGTCCCTGGCCGTCGCGTCCGCCAGGTCGAACGTCATCGTGACCGTCGGCGACAGCAGTACGTTCACGCCGCCCGCGAGGGCCACGTCCGCCTCGCCGCTGCGCAGCGCCTGCACCGCCAGGTGCGTCGACACCAGCGACGACGAGCACGCCGTGTCGACGATCATGCTCGGGCCGCGCAGGTCCAGCAGGTAGGACAGCCGGTTCGCGATGATGCTCAGCGCCGCGCCCGTCGCCGTGAACGGCTCCAGCGACGCCAGGTCCGACGCGGTGAACGCCGCGTACTCCGGCGCCGAGACGCCCACGAACACGCCGGTGCGGCTGCCGCGCAGCGACGCCGGGCCGATCCCCGCGTGCTCGAACGCCTCCCACGCCACCTCGAGGACGAGGCGCTGCTGCGGGTCCATCACCGCCGCCTCGCGCGGCGTGATCCCGAAGAACTGCGCGTCGAACTCCGCCACGTCGTCCAGGAACCCGCCGAGCCGCGTCGTCCTCGCCAGCAGGTCGCCGACCTCGGGGGAACCGTCGTCGAACGCGTCCCAGCGGCCGTCCGGCACCTCCCGGATCGCGTCGCCCCGGCCCGTCAGGAACCGCCAGTACTCCGCCGGCCCGGTCAGGTCGCGGTCGCCGCCGGGGAACCGGCAGCCGATCCCGACCACCGCGATCGGCTCGTCGTCCCGGGCCGCCGCCCGGACCGGCGCCGCCGCCGGCTCCGCCTCGGCGGCGTCGGCGCCGCCCGCCAGCGCACGCGAGAGCTTGCTGATCGTCGGGTGCTCCCACACCAGCGTCGCGGGAAGCGCCCGGCCCAGCATCTGCTCGAGGTCGCCCGCGATCGCCACCGCGTCCCGCGACGCCAGCCCGAACTCCTCCAGCGGACGGTCCGGGTCGACCTCGGCCTCGGCGATCCTGGAGCGCCGCGCGATCTGCTCGATGAGGTGCCGGCGAATCGCGTCCTCGCCGATCCGTGGGTCGCCCTCCGCGTTGTCCCGCGCGGCTCCGGAACGATCGTTGCTCTGCATGCGGTGGGTTCCCCCCATGAAACCGGGATCGTTCATCGAAGCGGAGGGACCACTTTGTCCTACGGTGACCGGCTCACGATGCGCATCCAGACCACTTTTCTCCCCGGCCACTTGTCACGGTGATGACAAGACTCGGCAGTAACCAATGTGGCCTGATGGGATAGTTGAGGGACTCTGCCCTAACCGTGGGCCGAGTGACCGGATGCCAACCAATAGTAACAATAGCCACGAACGCTTTTAGGGGGAAGCGGCGGATTTCCCGGCGGCACGGGACCCCCGCCGCAGGATCAGGTGACCCGGGGCCGATACCGATGGGCGCTGGCGGTGGTGGCCGTCAGCGCGTTCATGACCACCATGGACAACACGGTGGTCTTCACCGCCCTGCCCAGGATCATGGCCGACCTCGGCATGTCGTCCTCCGCCAAGGACTGGGTCGCCACCGGCTACATCCTCATGTTCTCCTGCCTGATGATCACCGGCGGGCGGCTCACCGACCTCTACGGCTGCCGCGTCACCTTCACCACCGGAATGATCGTCTTCACCGCCGCCTCGGCGGTCTGCGGCCTCGCCCACACCTCCGAGGTGCTCATCCTCGCCCGCATCGTCCAGGGCGGCGGCGCCGCGCTCGTCCTTCCCGCCACGCAGGTCATGGTCACCGTCGGGCGCAACGACAAGCAGCGCTCCATCGGGAACATCGTCTTCATCGGCGCCGCGTCCAGTGCCACCGCCCTCGGCCCCACCATCGGCGGCATCATCGTCGAGCACTTCCACTGGGGCTGGATCTTCCTCATCAACATCGTCCCCGGAATCCTCGTCATCCTGCTCGGCGCGGTCGTCCTCACCGGCCGCAGCAAGAACCCGCACGCCCGCATCGACCTGCCCGGCGTGCTGATCTCCGCGACGATGCTGTTCGCCTTCATCTACGGCCTGGAGGACGGCAACAAGCACGGCTGGGCGGACCCGTCCGTCCTCAGCACCTTCGCGCTCGGCGGCATCGCGCTCGTGTGCTTCATCGTCGTCGAGAGCTGGGCCCCCGACCCGATGATCGACCTGCGGTTCTTCCGGAACCGCGTCTTCTCCGGCGGGCTGGTCTCGCAGATGCTCTACGGCATCGGCTTCAACGGCATGATGTTCTACTCCCAGCCGTTCCTGCAGCGCTTCCTCGGCTTCTCGCCGCCCGAGGCCGGGCTCGTCATGCTGCCCCCCGCCCTCACGATCATGGTGCTGACCCCGGTCGCGTTCCTCCTCGCCACCAAGATCGGCCCCCGTCCCGCCATCGGCGCCGGAATGGCCCTGATGGGCGTCGGCATGGTCCTGTTCTCCACCCTCGAGATCGGCGACGGGTACGCGGACCTCATGCCGGGGGTCCTCCTCGTCGGCGTCGGCGCCGCCCTCGCCATGCCGCTCGTCATGTACGTCCTCAAGGCCGTGCCCGAGAAGCGCGCCGGCGTCGCCAGCGGCGTCATCAACGTCATCCGCGAGGCGTCCGGCGCGTTCGGCATCGCCATCGTCGGCCTGCTCATCCAGACCGTCCCCGACGAGGGCGCGAGCGCCGGGGCCCTCGAGTCCTTCCGGCGCGGCACCTCCTCCGGGCTCGCCCTCGGCGCCGCCCTCGTCCTCATCGGCGGCGTCATCAGCGCCCTCACCCTGCCCAGCCGGCGCGGCTGGACCGGCCCCAAGCACGGCAAGCAGGCCCCCCTCGTCGCCGAACCCGCCGCCGCCCGTCCCGAACCCGCCCTCGCCACCGCCACCGCCACCGCGACCCCCCGCGACCCGCTCCCTGTCGTCCCGGGCCCGGACCCCGTCGGCGCCGTCCCGTCCGCCGACCCCGTCCCCGCGCCCATCCCCCTCAGGACGGAAACGGATCCCATGGCCGCACCGCGCACCCCCGGCCCGCACTGGTGGAGCGACACCCCCGACGACGACGCGCCCGCCACCTGGCGCCCCACCCCGCCGGACGCGACGTCCCCCTGGCAGGACTGGGCCGACACCGCCATCCCCACCTGGACCAGCCCCGCCGAGGAGCCCCCGCCGCCGCCCACCAGCAAGTGGTTCGACGACGAGTCCGCCGCCCGCTCCCGCGGCACCCTCCCGCCCGACGACGACCCCCTCGCCACGCTCCCCGACCGCTGGACCCCCGGCGGCTCCCCGCTCGCCGCCCCCACGCCCAGCTCGGAGCCCATCGCCCACGCCCTCCTCCAAGAGCTGGCGTCCCGCGGCAAGAGCCCCTCGACCACCGGAACCCCGCCCCCCGAGCCGAGCGCCCCGGAGCCCGCGCCCCCCGAATCGCCGGACCCCGCCGCCGGCACCGAAGCCCCGCCCGCCGACACTCCCGTCCAACCAGTGGACGCCGAGCACGACCCGGCCCTCGGGACGTCACATCCGGACACCGCGAACGTCGAGCCGACGGCGCCCCGGACGCAGTCCCCCGCCCCGACGACGACCGCGAGCTCAGAGGCACCCGACCCCCAGGACGACGGCGAGGCGCCGCCACCACCCGTCACCTCGGACCAGGACGGCACCGACCCTCTCGGCGCGACGACGACCGCGGAAGAGCAGGTCGGCGGGTACGGCGCCGTCGCGCCGCCGCCGGTTGCGTTGAGCTTGGAGGGCGCCGACCCGCTCGACGAGCGACACGGTCCCGGCGAGGCCGCGACGCCTGCCGTGCAGGGTTCCGAGACCAGCGGCGTGGGGCGGGCCCCGGAGGACGAGCCTGGTGAGGCGGGCGTTCTGGGCGGCGAGCCCGGGGACGCCTGGGTGGCCGGACGCGGCGGCGCGGCGGCCGAGGCCGGGCCCGACGGGGACGGTGACGGCGACGGGGCGGCCGCCGAGGAGGTTCCGGAGGTCGGCGGGCCGGGGTGGCCTCCGCCGCCGCCGGACGGATGGCTGTACACGCCGTACGTGCCCGAGGACGACGACCCGTCCGGCGAGCCGTCGGTCAGTCCGCGTAGCGACGCCTGGTAGGGAGCTGCCGTGAGCAGAATCGTGATCTTCGCCGCGGGTTCGCGGGGGGACGTCCAGCCGTGCGTGGCGCTCGGGCGGGCGCTGCGGGAGCGGGGCGACGAGGTCCGGCTCGTCGCGAGCGCGCGGTACGCGCCGATGGCCGTGGCGGCGGGGCTGGAGCTGGCGCCGCTGACGGCCGATCCGACGGAGATCCTGGAGTCGGACGCGGGACAGGAGCTGCTGGCGGGCGGGCGGAACCCGGTGAAGTTCCTCGGCGGGTTCCGGCGCATCCTCGGGCCGATGGCGGAGCGGTTGCTGGGCGAGTGCCTGGACGCGTGCAAGGGCGCCGATCTGATCCTGGGTCCGACGCTGGGGTTCCTGCCGGAGCACATCGGCGCGCATCTGGGCGTGCCGCGGGCGCTGATCCATTTCCAGCCGAGCCAGCCGACGGGCGCGTTCCCGCATCCGTTCGTGCCGCAGGCGCGGATGCTGGGCCGGTGGGGGAACCGGGCGAGCTTCGAGGCGGTCGACCAGATCGCGTGGCAGCTGTCGCGGCCGTTCATCAACCCGTGGCGGGACGAGCGGCTGGGCCTGCCGCGGCTTCCGCTGCGCGGCCTGCGCCGCGACGGGACGACGGTGCTCGCGTGCTTCAGCGAGGCGGTGGTGCCGCGTCCGAAGGACTGGCCGGCGAGCGTGCACATCACCGGGTACTGGTTCCTGGACGAGCCGGAGTGGGAGCCGCCGGAGGAGATCGCGGCGTTCCTGGAGGCAGGCCCCGCGCCCGTCTACGTCGGGTTCGGGAGCATGGTGCCGAAGGACGCGGAGATGACCGGGCGGGCCGTCCGGGCGGCGCTGCGGCTGGCCGGTGTGCGCGGCGTGGTGCAGGGCGATCCGGAGACGTCGGACGACGAGGTCCTCGCGGTGCGGGACGTCCCGCATTCGTGGCTGTTCCCCAGGATGTCGGCGGTCGTGCACCACGGCGGCGCCGGGACGACGGCGGCGGGCCTGCGGGCCGGGGTGCCGACGGTGGTGTGCCCGTTCTTCGGCGACCAGCCGTACTGGGGGGAGCGGGTCGCCGCGCTGGGCGCCGGGCCCGCGCCGCTGCCGTTCCGCGCGATGACGGTGCCGCGGCTCGCGCGGAAGCTGCGGCGCGTCGCCGAGGACCAGGAGATGGCCGACCGGGCGTACGAGGTGGGCCGGCGGATCCGGGCGGAGGACGGCGTGGGCCGCGCCCGGGACGTCATCGACGGGCTGCTGCGCTGAGGGTCAGTCGGAGCTCCACGTCCAGCCGTCGCCGTCGGGGGACGGGACGATCCGGCGCTTGACGCGCGGGGGCCGGACGGGGCGGGGCTGCGGCTGGCCGTTCGCCCACGGGGCCCACGGCGCCTGCGGCCGCTCCGTACGGGCCGCGGGCGCGTGCGCGGCCGACGGGTGTGGGTCGCGGAACACCAGTTGCGGGCGTTCACCGTCGGGCGGTCCGCTCGGGGTGGGCTGGAGGGCCGGCTGGAAGGCGTCGTTCGCGTCCAGCACCGGCGCCGCAGGCCCGGCGGGCGCAAGAGGCGCAGCGGGCACAGCGGGCGCAGGAGGTGCGGCGGGAGCCGGGGGCGCGGGCGTCTCGGGCGTGCCCTGCTCCCAGTGCATCCGGTACGGGTACGGCTGCGCCTCGGGCAGCGGCGGCGGGACGGCGACGGTCGCGGCCCCCGCACCGGCGCCGGCCACGCTGTGCTCCCGCAGGTCCATCTTGGCGTGCAGGAACGCGAGCGGCCCCGGCAGCCACCAGTTCGCCTTGCCCATGAACCGCATGGTGGCGGGCACGAGCAGGGACCTGACGAGCGCGGCGTCCACGACGACGGCGACGAACATGCCGACGCCGATCAGCTTCACGACCGTGATCCCGGCCATGCTGAACGCGCCGATGACGACGAGGAACAGCAGCGCGGCGCTGGTGATGATCCCGCCGGTGTGCTGCATGCCGCGGGCGACGGCGGCGCGGTTGTCGTGGGTGCGGTCCCACTCCTCGCGGATCCGGCTGAGCAGGAAGACCTCGTAGTCCATCGACAGGCCGAACACGACCGCGAGGATGAGGATCATGCTGGTGGCCTCGACGCCGCCGGTCGGGGTGAAGTCCAGGACGCCGGCGAGGTGCCCGTACTGGAACCCCCACACTATCGCGCCGAACGACGCGCCGATCGACAGGACGTTCATGACGATGGCCTTCAGCGGCAGCACGACCGAGCCGAAGAACATGAACAGCAGGAGGAACGTGGCGAGCCCGACGGCGATCGCCATCTTCGGCAGGCTGCGCATCAGGCTGGACATCAGGTCCATCTGCGCGGCGGTGCTGCCCCCGACGTCGATGTGCATCGGGTAGCCGTCCTTGACGAGGCTCATGCCGCGGATCCGTTTGACGAGGTCCTGGGCGTGCTCGTCCATCGGCTCGTACTTGTGCGTCACGGAGACGCGGACGCCGCCGTACGCGCCGGAGTAGCCGGTGAACTTCGCCTCGGTGACGCCCGGGAGCGCGGCGAGCTTCTTGCGGAAGCCCTCCAGGTAGGGCGGGATGTTGTCGCCCGACTTGGACGGCTTCCAGTCGCGCGGGATGAGGTCGCCGGAGATGACGACGTCGATGGGCTCGGCGGTGCCGTTCGGGAAGTCGGCCTTGACGTTCTCGACGACGGCGCGGGTCGCGCTGTCCTTCGGCAGGACGCGGGCGTCGATGCTGCCGAACTGGACGTGCAGGAAAGGCCCGAACATGACGCCGAGGATCACCAGGACCACGGCGAAGTACGGCAGCGGGTGCTTCATGACGCTGTGGCCGAGCCGGTACCAGAAGCCGCTGTCGTGGTCGCGCTGCGCGCGCTTGGAGGTGGGGCGCCGCCACGGCATCCGGCCGCCCTCGACGCGCGGGCCGAGGATGGCGAGGAGGGTGGGGAGCAGCACGGTCGCGCCGAACACGGCGACCATGACGGTGGCGATGCCGGCGAGCCCGATGGTGCGCAGGAACATCTGCGGGAACAGCAGCAGGCCGGCGAGCGCGGCGGACACGGTGACGCCGGAGACCATGATGGTGCGGCCGGCGGTCGCGAGGGTCGCGGCGAGGGCGTCCTCGCGGAGCGGCCGCATCGCCTCCCGGTGCGCCTTCTTCGCCTCCTTGCGCGCCTGTTTCCCGCGCTCCCGTTTCCAGGGTTTGCCGGGCGGTATCCCGTGCGCGGTCATGCCGCGCTGCAGTTCCTCGCGGAACCGGCTGATGATGAACAGCGAGTAGTCGATCGCGAGGCCGACGCCCATCATCGTGACGACCTCGAGCGCGAAGGACGTCACGTCGGCGGCGTAGGTGACGACGTGCAGGACGGCGAGCCCGCCGATCATCGAGAACACCGCGACGAGCAGCGGCAGCGACGCGGCGACGACCGCGCCGAACAGCAGGATCAGCAGGATCAGCAGCGGCAGCGCGGTGATGGTCTCCGCGCGGACGATGTCGGCGGTGACCTGCTCGCCGAACTCCTGCCCGAGCGGGACCGCGCCGCCGAATTGCACGGTCAGCCCCGGCGCCTTCAGCCGCTCCTTGATGTCCTGGTAGTTCTTCAGCTTGGTCGGGTCGTCGCCCTTCAGCTTCACCGCGACGAACGTCTCGTGCTTGTCGCGGGACGCGAACGACGCCGCGTCCTTCTCGTCCAGCGCCCAATAGGAGATGATCTCCTCGACGCGGTCCTTGGGGAGCCGCGCGACGGTGCTGATGACGCTCGCCTCGTAGCGCGGGTCGTCGACCGTCATCGTGTCGCTCTTGTAGAGGACGAGGACGTCGGGGTTCGTGCTGCCGAAGTAGGTGGCGCCGAGCCGCGCGACGAGCGTGGAGGACGCGTTCGGGTCCTCGAAGCCGCCCGCCTTGAACTTCGCGAACACGCCGAGGCCCCAGGCGCCGGCGACGCCCGTCAGCAGCACGATGCAGACGAGGCTGACCCACCGTCGCCGGTGGATGAGACGTCCCAGCCCCGAGAGCATGGTCCTCCTGTGTCGTCGCGGCCGCGGGGCGCGGTGCCCCGCGGCCCCCTGCCGGGCCGATGCCCGTGCCGAGCCGATCGTGCGGCGGCCTCGCCCCGTGCGTGCGAGGCCGAGACTACTTGCGGGACGCCAGCCGCGCCGCCGTGGTCGGCAGCGCGCCGTCCAGGTACCGCTGCCGCGTCGCCGCGCGGGCGATCTTGCCGCTGGACGTGCGGGACACCCCGCCCGGCTCGACGAGCAGGAACGCGTGCACGCTCATCTCGTGCTCGACGTTCACGGCGCCGCGCACCGCCGACTCGACCTCGTCCAGGTCCAGCCGGCCGAGCGGCACCCGCCGGTTCCGCTCGGCGACCACGACGAGCCGCTCGGTCTCCTCGCCGGGCAGCGCGAACGCGGCGACGTGGTCGGGCCGGACCGCCGGGTGCGCCTCCTGCGCGGTGACCTCGATGTCCTGCGGGTAGTGGTTGCGGCCGTCGACGATGATGAGGTCCTTGATGCGGCCGGTGACGTACAGCTCGCCCTCGTGGACCACGCCGTAGTCGCCGGTCCTCATCCACGGCCCGGCGGGCAGGCCGCCCGGCTCGGCGAGCTCGCCGCCGAAGGTGTCCTGGCTGCGCTCGGAGTTGCGCCAGTACCCGGCGGCGGTGTTCGGGCCGTGCACCCAGATCTCGCCGACGTGCCCGTCGGGCTGCTCCGCGCGCGCGTCCGGGTCGACGATCGCGACGATCTGCCCGGACGGCCGCCCGCACGACACCAGCGTGCTCGCCCGGTCCGCGTCCGGCTCGCACAGCCGGACCTCGCCCTGGGTGAGGACGTCCCGGTCCACCGAGATGATCTTCGGGGGGACGTCCTCGGCCGCGGCGGTGACGAACACCGTCGCCTCCGCCAGCCCGTACCCGGGGGCCTGCGCGCCCGGGCGCAGCCCCGCCGGCGCGAGCGCCTCCGCGAACGTCGACAGCGTCGACGTGCGGATCGGCTCCGCGCCGTTCAGGCACGTCGTCAGCCCGGACAGGTCCAGGCCCTCCAGCTTCTCCGGGGACGCCATCGACGCCACGTACTCGTACGCGAAGTTCGGGCCCGCGGTGTACACGTTCTTGCCCGGCCGCGCCGCGATCAGCTGCAGCCAGCGCATCGGGTTCATGATGAACGACACCGGGTCGGTGTAGATGGCGTGGTCGCCGTGCACCAGCGGCAGCGCCATCGTCGCGATCAGGCCCATGTCGTGGAACAGCGGCAGCCAGCTCACCAGCTCCGGGTCCGGCTTCTCCGGCGCCCACCCCGCCCACAGCTGCGCCGCGTTCGCCGTCACGTTCCCGTGCGTGATCTCGACGCCGGCGGGACGGCGCGTCGACCCCGAGGTGTACTGCAGGTACGCCAAGTCGTCGAACCCGATCGGCTCGTCCTCCCAGGACGCGGCGAGCCCGAGGTCGACCTCCTCGGCGAAGAGGATCTCCTTCGGCTGCGGGACGTCGTGGTCGGCGAGGAACTTCTCCACGTGCGGGAGCGCGTTCCGGGTCGTGACGATCACCGCGGGCTCGCTGTCGGCGTACGCGCCGATCAGCCGGTCGGCGTGCCCCGGCAGGTCGGGTGAGAACAGCGGCACCGCGACGACGTGCGCGTACATCGCGCCGAGCATCGTCATCATGTACTCGAGCGTCTGCGGCAGCAGCAGCGCGGCCCGCTCGCCGGGCCCGGTCACCTGCCGCAGCGCGGTCGCCGTCGCGCGGGCGCGCCGGTCGGTCTCGGCCCAGGTCAGGGTGATGTGCTTGCCGGCCGGGTCCAGCGAGTAGTCGACGAAGGTGAAGGCCGGGGCGTCCGGCTTCTCCCGCGCCCACCGCGCGACCCGCTCGATCAGCGGGGTGCGGCCGGAACCGCCGGGGAGGAGTTCGGGAAGCAGCGAGCCCAATGCCATTGATCAATCTCCCGAGGGGACGGGCCGGGCGGGCCATCGTGGGGGGTGGGTGCCGCCGGCGATGCGTGCGGTCGGCCGGACGACTCGTCTGGCGCCCCCCGGCGAGCGGCGATGATCGTGAAGCTACCGGATGGTAGGCAGCGCGCGATATTAGCTGCGCGCCACATTCGCCGCGGCCGGGTTTGTCACCGCCGTGACAAGAGGAAATGCCTTTTCACGTCTGGGCGCAGGCACCGTTACCGACCGTGTGCGCGGTAGTGGTCCGGACCTAGTGGTCCGCGAAGATCTGCTGCATGATCCCACGCCGGTGCCGTCCCTGGTAGGTGGTGTCGGGGTTCTCCGCCTCGGGGAGTTCGGCCAGGTAGCGGCTCTCCGCGTCGATCAGCTGCTCCAGTTCGCCGCGGTCGAGGAACACGCCCTTGCAGCCCGGGCATTCCTCGATCACCACGCCGTGCCGTTCGTGGGTGTCGAGCGCGGACGCGCACTTCGGACACTGCATCGACGCCTCTGACATACCGGATCCCCTGTCCGTGACCGCAGCTTTACTGACAGCGGATCAGCTTACTGACACGATCCCCTATTTGGCACCGGGCCGGGTCATCCGCGAACGAATCGCCTGCCCGCGGCCGCCGCTCCGCCCGTTCCCATCGGTATTCCGGACGAACCGGACGCGGACGATGCTCCGCACCGGGTCAGTGCGCCCCCTGCGGCCGGGGCCGTCAGATGTAGGCGCCGCCTCGGGCGGCGGCCTCCGCCCTCGCCTCGGCCGCGCGGGTCTCCGCGCGGTACAGCGCGATCCGGCGCCGCCACAGGCCGAAGCACGCGGCGCCCCACAGCAGGCCGATCTCCGCGACGATCGCGACGCCGAGCACCACGGCCCAGTCGGTTCCGTTGCCCTGCTCCATGCCGACCGGCGACACCAGCGTCATCCGGCCGTCGCCGCGGTCGCCGCCGTCGCTCGTCGTGCCCGCCATGGCCTGGCTGTTCGGCACCGGCATCGCGCCCGGCGCGTTCAGCGGCGGCAGCGCGACGCCCGGCCGTCCCGGCGACGGCACGACGGGCAGGTTCGGCACCTGCTCCTCGTTCACGTGCCCGGCTCCGGTGGTGCCGCCGTAGCCCCTGCCGCCGTGCGTCCCCGTCCAGTCGTCGGCCGGGTACCCGTCATCGGCCGACGGACCGCTCCCCGCCGACGTCCCGCCGCGATGCTTGTGCTTCCCGGCGGCGGGCGCGTCGTCGTCCCACGGGACGCCGAGCTCGGACGGCCCGTCGGCGCCGTACGACCAGGTGTGATGGCTGTGCGCGCCGCTCCCGCCGGCGGCACCGCTCGACGCACCGCCGTCAACGGTCGCGCTGTGCTGCTTCGGCGCCGTGTACTGCTTGGGCACGGTGTACTGCTTGGGCACGGTGTACTGCTTGGGCACGGTGTACTGCTTCGGCACGGTGTACTGCTGGCTCGGTGCGGCGTGCTGCTTCGGGGCCGCGTGGTGGCTCGGGGCCGCGTTGTGGCTCGGTGCGTCGTAGGCCGTGACGCCCTGGCCGGCGGGCGCCCCATGATGCGGCCGCTTCCCATGCCCGGAGGGCTTCCCGTGTGCGGGTGCCTGCACGTTGGTAGGCGCGTGGGCCGGGGGCATCGGCTGGACGGGGTGGGCGCGCGGCTTCGGGTGAGGCTGCTGCGGCGGCCCGGCATGGTGCACCGGCCGGCCCTGGTTCGCGGGGTGGGGTTGGGCGGGGCCGGTCGTCGTCCGGGGCTTGTGGCAGTGCGAGGCCGGGGCGGCGTGGCCGCCTGGGGCGGCGTCATGGCAGGGCTTGCCGGAGCCGGGCGCGTCGGCGGTGCAGTGCGCGTCGCCCTCGTTGGGCGCGGACTGGGGCTGGGCGGGTGGCGCGTCGGCCGTCGCGGACTGGCCCCCGCCGGACGGGAGGTGGAAGACGGCGCGGGACGTGCGGGGTTCGGTGTTGTCGGCCGCGGCGATGGTGACGATGGACGGCCGCGTCCCCGACGGGCGCTCCACGGCGGAGGCCGGCACGGAGACGGTAGCGGCCCTCGTCACCGTCGCGCCGCCCACGTCGCCGAGGTCGCAGCGCAGTTCGTGGCCGGAGTCCAGCCGGGCGCAGCCCGGCGGGCGGTCCGCCCAGGCGAGCGGGTCGGCGGCGAGGAGGCGCAGGACGGCGTGGTGCGCGACGCCGCCCTCGGCGCGGACGCGGACGGTGTGGCCGAGCGCGTAGGCGGGCCCGGCGACGGCGGCCGCGGACGTCGAGGTCCGGGTGAGCAGCCGGACGTCGGACTGGTTCGCGTTCGCGGACGCCCCGGTGAGCATCATCGGCGGTACGGCGAGCGCGCCGCCCGCCATGATCGCGCCGACGCGCGCCCTGCTGCGTGTCCTGCTGCCACCGGTTCGCACGGGGTCCCCTCTCGCGGATTCACTGTCTCTGTTGCGTCCAGGGGGGCGACTGATTCGTTGCAGTCCGTAGTCATTCATTGCCAGAGTGTCGCCATGAGTAACCCGACCGGGACCCTCTTTCGCATGGTGAAATCAGATCTCCGTAGAATCGGGTGATTCGCGAGGAGAGGAGACGCGGGTGGCGGAGGCCGTACGGTCGCTGGAGCGCGCGTTCGAGCTGCTGGAGCATCTGGCGGACGCGGGCGGCGAGATGGCGCTGTCGGAGCTGACCGAGGTGTCCGGGCTCCCGATGCCGACCATCTACCGGTTGATGCGGACGCTGGTGAACCACGGGTACGTGCGGCAGGAGCCGTCGAAGCGCTACGCGCTTGGCCCGCGCCTCATCCGGCTCGGTGAGACCGCGAACCGGCTGCTGGGGACGTGGGCGCGTCCCGTCCTGGCGCGGCTGGTGGACGACGTGGGCGAGACCGCGAACATGGCCGTGCTGGAGGGCGACGAGGCCGTGTACGTGGCGCAGGTGCCGTCCAAGCACTCGATGCGGATGTTCACCGAGGTGGGGCGGCGGGTGCAGCCGCACTGCACGGGCGTCGGGAAGGCGCTGCTGTCGCAGCTGCCGGACGAGCGCGTCCGCGAGATCCTCGGCCGGACGGGGATGGCCGCGCACACGCCGAACACGTTCACCGACCAGGACGCGCTGCTGGCCGAGCTGCGCCGCGTCCGCGAGCAGGGCTTCGCGCTGGACGACGAGGAGCAGGAGATCGGGGTGCGGTGCGTCGCGGTGCCGTTGCGGGGCGCGCCCGCGCTGACGGCGCTGTCGGTGTCGGGGCCGTCCGGCCGGATGACGCATGAGGCGGTCGCCGACGTGGTCCCGATCGTGCGGGACGCGGCGGACCGGTTCGCGAAGGAACTGGGCGGCGCCTGACGCGCCCCATCCCGGAGCGCGGGACCGGCGCCGGGGCCGGGCTTGAGACAGCCCGGCCCCCGGGCGGCTAGTCGATCGGCTCGCCCACGATGACGGTCGGGCGGCCGCTGCGCTCCCACATGACGAAGTCGCCGGCGGACTTGACGAGCACCGCCGCGAGCCACAGCGCGAGGCCGGTGTCGTCGGCGATGCCGGCGATCGGGATGACGTCCGGGATCGCGTCGATCGGCGAGATGATGTACACCAGCCCGAGCGCGAGCAGGCCGAGCGTCCCGAAGGACATCCCCTTGTACTGGCCGCGCAGGACCGACTTCAGCATGCGCGGCACGGCGCGGAACCGCTCCCAGAAGCCGGGCACGTCGGGCTGGAGGGTCTCGCTGTAGATCTGCCAGGCCTGCCCGGCGGCGGCCGTCCTGCGCTTCCTGTCCACAGGTGCTCCTCGGTCAGGGGTCGTGAGGGCGCGCCCCCGCAGCGCCCACGTCCCTCTATGACGTGACCGATGCCGGTTTTGTTCCCTCCGGTGGACCATGAGGCCCGGATCACAAGCGGTGCGCCGCGGCGGTCGCCGTAATGATCGTCAGCGGGCGCCGGCACGGTGCCCGCACGGCACGGATCGGGTTACCGGAAGTGAGTTCTTCGTCACTCTCGTGGGCAACGTGCGGGGATTACGGCGCAATGGCCGGCGCCCGCTGCCAGCATGAGAGGTCCTCGCGGGAGGGGCGCCGCCTCCCCGGGGCACGACCGGCACCGCCCGTCGAGCACCGCAGGAGCTGATCCACGACATGAGCGGCGACCATCTGAACAGACCCGTCCACGGCACCGTGGCGGGCGCCGCCTACGTGGCGCTCCCGCCCACCGCGGTCGACGCGACCGCGTCCGGGCCGACCCGGCTGATGCTCGCCTGGCCCGGTTTCGACCCGCCGCGGACCGCGGCCGCGCTCGCGGCGGCGATCCCGATGACGGGCGTGCCGGTGTGGCGCGTCTACCTCGACCTGCCCGGCCGCTCGCCGGGCGGGCTCGGCTCGGGCGCGATCCTGGAGACCGAGGCCATCGAGGCGTACGGCCGCGCGGTCGAGCAGGCCGCGGCCGGGCTGCCCGCCGCGGTCGCCGAGCTGCGCCGTGACCTGGC
>NZ_JBEYYT010000197.1:0-16670 GCF_040645715.1 Spirillospora sp. NPDC046719
GCCGCGAGGTTGGACGAGCCGGTCGGCGACGGGCTCGTCGTGGCGGTCGGGTGCGCCTGCTCCGGGGCGACGGCCTTGGCGGTCAGCCGGCGGATCAGCCCGAAGTCCGGGTTCCCGGAGTTGATCAGCGGCGGGACGAACTGCAGGCTGTTGATCTGCGCGCCGTCCTTGACCTTGCCGGACAGCTTGATCAGCGCGGGCAGCAGCTCCTGCGGGATGTCGGTGGACAGCGTTCGCTTCGCCGCGGCGGCGAGCTTGTCGAAGCTGGTCAGCACGGTCTGCGGGTCGGCCTGCTGCGCGATCGCCCGCATCAGGCACTTCTGCCGGCCCATCCGCACGTAGTCGTCGCTGTCGGTGCGGGACCGCCCGTACCAGAGCGCCTCCTTGCCCTTCAGCGTCCGGTAGCCGGGCTGCAGCACCTGGCCGTCGAGCCCGTACGGGATGGGCTGGGTGACCCTGATCTTGACGCCGCCCATCGCGTCCACGATGTCGGCGAAGCCGAACATGTCGACGAGGATGTAGTAGTCGACGCGCTGCCCGAGGATCCCGGCGATGGTGGCCTTCAGCAGCTCGGGGCCGCGGCGGTTCTTCGGGACGCCCGGCACCACGTCCGGGTGGTTCTCGGCGTACTCGTACACCTCGTTCAGCAGCCCCGGGTTCTCCGGGCCGTCGCCGGTGAAGCCGTACGGGAACCGGTCGCGCGCCGGGCCGGGCGGCATCTGGAACTTCTCCAGGTTGCGCGGCAGGCTCAGCAGCACCGTCTCGCCGGTCTTGGTGTCGACGCTGGCGAGCGTCATGCTGTCGGTGCGCACGCCGGTCCGGTCGGCCGCCGAGTCGCCGCCGAGCAGCAGGATGTTCACCCGCGGCTGCCCGTCCCACGGGTCCGAGGTGTCGATCTGCCGGCCGTTCTGGCTGCCGGTGCGGAAGATGCTCGTCAGCGCGTCCCGGTAGACGTAGGTGCTGTGCGCGCCCCACGCCACGGGCACCGCGACGGCGAAGCACATCACCGCGACGGCGGCGGCGCCGAGCGTCCGGGCGCTGATCGACTGCCCGGCGGGGCGCACCACCAGGTAGGAGCGGATCACCACGGCGACCCACACGACTCCGAGGACGACGATGCCGGCGGCCAGGCGCTGCAGCTCGTCCGGCCGTACGGCGAGGTGGACGAGGCTGGAGCGGTAGACGGTGACGGTGACCGCCAGGGCCGCCACCGCCACGACCCACAGGCCGAGCAGGAGCCCGCCGGCCACCCGGCGCCCCGCGGCGAGGTGCGCCACGCCCCAGACGAGCGCCGACGCCAGGGTCAGCGCCAGCGCGCGGGGGAGGCCCCCCGCGCCGTCCGAGGAACGGTCCACGTCATCTTCCGGGACGCGTCCGCCCGCCGATGGACTCGACATGTAACGCTCCGTCCCCCACCCATGGTGAATTAAGCCCCTGGCTCACATTATGGACGCGCAGAACCGGACAAAGGTTGCGTGGGAGTCGACCGCATGCGAGCGCGACGTCGATCAGTTGCAGCTCTCGATCAGGATAGGCAATCCGCTCGCGGGCCGGGCGGCCGGGACCGGGTCGCCGGGCTCCAGCGCCGCCAGAGCGCGCAGTGCGGGGTGGTCCGCGCGGGGCAGGGAGGGGCCGGCCGCCGCTGGTCGCAGGCTCGTGATCTCGGCTTTCTCGATCTTGGCGGCCAGCCCGGCGAGCGCCGGGAGCAGCCGGCGGGGCACGTCGGTGTTTACCGAATTGATGAGAACCCGGGCGAGTCGCTGGTATCGCTTCAGCACCGCCAATGGCCCGGTTTCCCGAAGATTTGCCCAAAAAGGACAGCCTTTCTTGGCAGGTGCGGCGCGTGAGGCCGTCCCGGCGAGTTCCCGGACCCCGCGCGCGTCCACCTTCACGTAGTAGGGGACGTCCAGCGCGAGCATGTGGGCGACCGTCCGCTTCAGCAGCTCGGCGCCGGGGTCCCGGACGGGCCTGCCGCCCGCGAGCAGCTCCGGATGCGCGGCGCCCTCGCGGTACACGTCGGCCAGCGGACGCCCCGGAGGGAACGGGACCGGCTCCGTGCCCGACCACACCGGGACGCGGCGCAGGCCGTCCAGGCTCAGCAGCGTCGTGGCGCCGGACCGGGCGTCGACCGCGGCCAGGGTGATGCCGCCGACGCGTTCGCGGGCCTGCGGCCCGCCGGGCTCGGCGCCGATGAGCAGCACGTTGAGGCGCGGCGCGGCCGGGCGCCGGGCCGCGTCCCGCGCCTCCCCGTGCCGGGCGGCGACCTGGACGGCGGCGGGCGCCACCGGCCCGTCCGCGAAGACCGTCCGGATCAGGTGCCGCTGCACGTAGCCGTACTGGGCGAGGCTCAGCGGCGGCACGATCACCAGCAGGCACAGCACCGAGACGGTGGTGCCCCCGGCCAGCCGCCACAGCGGCGAGAGCCCCTCCGGCGCCAGCACCGCGTACGAGTGGGCGATCAGCAGCGCCCACAGCGCCGCCAGGGCCACGCAGGCGGCCGCCAGGGCCAGCAGCCAGGACGGCCGCGCGGACAGCTCCAGGAACAGCGCCCGGTAGCGCCCGGCGGCGAGCGCCGCCGCGGTCAGCGCCGCCGCCTGCGCGCCGAGCAGCGCCCCGCCCAGCCGGACCCGCCCGGCCCGCAGATGCGCGATGCCCGGCACCACCGGCGACACGGCCGCGACCAGCAGCGCCTCGGCGAGCCGGACGGGCGCCGCGCGCCCGCCCGCCGGCCCCCGCCCGGCCCCGCCGGACGCGCCCGCCGGATCCCCGTCGACCATGCTGCCGCCCCCTCCGGGGCGGCGGACCCCGCATCCCCGCCCCGCACCAAGAGCGTGCAGGCCATCGGGGTGATCGGGGGGCCGTTCCGGGGCCGTGTCGCGTAAATCCGGCGCCGGGAGCCGGTCAGCGGCGGGTCACCAGCTGGTGGACAGCGGCATTCCCTCGGCGTAGCCGGACGCGCTCTGGATCCCGACCGTCGCCCGCTCGTGGAACTCCTCCAGGGTGCGCGCGCCCGCGTAGGTGCAGGAGCTGCGCAGCCCGGCCACGATCGAGTCGATCAGGTCCTCGACGCCGGGGCGCCGCGGGTCCAGGAACATCCGCGACGTGGAGATGCCCTCCTCGAACAGCGCCTTGCGGGCCCGGTCGAAGGGCGAGTCCTCGGCGGTGCGCAGCCGGACGGCCCGCGCCGACGCCATGCCGAAGCTCTCCTTGTACAGCCGGCCGTCGGCGGCCCGCTGCAGGTCGCCCGGCGACTCGAAGGTGCCGGCGAACCAGGAGCCCACCATCACGTTCGCCGCGCCCGCCGCGAGCGCGAGCGCGACGTCGCGCGGGTGCCGGACGCCGCCGTCCGCCCACACGTGCCGGCCGAGCCGGCGGGCCTCGGCGGCGCACTCCAGCACGGCGGAGAACTGCGGCCGCCCGACCCCGGTCATCATCCGGGTGGTGCACATCGCGCCCGGGCCCACGCCGACCTTGACGATGTCGGCGCCCGCCTCGATCAGGTCGCGGGTGCCCTCGGCGGTCACCACGTTGCCCGCCACCACCGGCACCGACGGGTCCAGGCCCCGCACCGCGGCCAGCGCGCCGATCATCTTCTCCTGGTGGCCGTGCGCGGTGTCCACCACGAGCAGGTCGGCGCCCGCCTCCAGCAGCGCCTTCGCCTTGCCCGCGACGTCCCCGTTCACGCCGACCGCCGCGGCGACGCGCAGGTGGCCCGCCGCGTCGACGGCGGGCTTGTAGAGGGTGGCGCGCAGCGCGCCCGTCCGGGTGAGCACGCCGGTGAGCCGGCCCTCGGCGTCCACCACGGGCGCGAGCCGGTGCCCGCGCTCGTGCAGCCGGTTGAACGCCTCGCGCGGGTCGACGCCGTGCGGCAGCGTCACCAGGTCCCGCGACATGATGTCGCGCAGCTGCGCGAACCGGTCGACGCTCTGGCAGTCGGCCTCCGTCACCACGCCGACCGGCCGGTCGTCCTCCACCACGATCACGGCGCCGTGCGCGCGCTTGGGCAGCAGCGCCAGCGCCTCGCCCGCGGTGCTGCCCGGGTCCAGCCGGATGGCGGTGTCCACCACCAGGTCGCGGCGCTTCACCCAGCCGATGACCTCCGAGACGACCTCGACGGGGATGTCCTGCGGGAGCACCGCGACGCCGCCCCGGCGGGCGACGGTCTCGGCCATCCGGCGGCCGGACACCGCCGTCATGTTCGCCACGACCAGCGGCACGGTGGTCCCGCTGCCGTCGATCGTGGAGAGGTCCACCTCCAGGCGGGACCCCACCGCCGAGCGGCGCGGGACCATGAAGACGTCGTTGTAGGTGAGATCGTGAGCGGAACGCTCACCGTTCAGCAGGTGCACGGCTGTACTACACACCAATCGCGGATCAGAGTGGCTGGGCCACCGTACATTGTGATCCATACCCGCGGGTGCTTCGGCCAAGCGCTCGCCCGGGGCCCCGCCGGGCCCGCCGGCGGGGCCCCGCAGGCCCGTGACCGGGGGTGATGGTCGTGTGTCCCCGGGGATCGTCCGGGTGATCTCCCGCGTTGTGTCCGCGCCCTTCCAGGCGTAACGGAAGTGTCTTCGCGGACGAGGCTGAAAAGCGTGCAACGTGAGGCTTGGCTCTCTGTAAAGTTACCTCTTGACGTAACTGCGCCCCCGATGCACTTTTCTTACATGTGCGTCACGCGGACGGCCGACCCGCCGTAGGGGCGCGCACATCAGAACACCGGGAGAAGGCGGAATGCAGGTCACGCACTCGAACCCGGTCAGCACCGTCCGTCCGCGCCGCGGGCCGCCCCGCCCGCTCCGTCCCCACGGGAGTGACCATCGCCACCCCGCGCGCCCGCCGCCCGCCCCCGCACGGGCCCGCGCGCGCCCGGGGGCCCGGCCGCGTTGCGCTCTCGGACCGGTCGGCGCGGCGTCGGAAACGGCGCCGCCCGGAACCCGGCGCCGACGCTTCGACGGTCGCCGGGCGGGGCGAACACGAGCAAGATCAATATTTGACGCCATACCGTCTTGAAATGGAATGATCTTGCAGTTGCCAGCAGAACGATTCATCACATGTCGAGGAGGACAGCCGTGCTGGATGCGGTCGACGCCGTGCTCGTCCGCGAGCTCCAGCGGGATGGCAGGGCGACGTTCCAGGCGCTCGCCGACCGTGTCGGGCTTTCCCGCACGGCCGTGCGGGCACGGGTGCAGAACCTTCTCGAGACCGGCGTCGTGCGCGTCGTCGGCATCGTGCACGCCGCCGTCGTCGGCGCGGAGGCGATCGGGCACGTCTCGGTCACCGTGGAGGGCTCGGCCCGGGAGGTCGCGGACGCCGTCGCCGGCCTCCCCGCGGTCAGCTTCGCCGCGCTGACCGCGGGCCCGCACGACCTGGTCGCGCAGGTCCGCACCCGCGACGACGCCGCGCTCGCGACCGAGGTGGACCGGCTGCGGTCCGTCCCCGGCGTGCGCTCGGCGGAGGTCTTCCGCTCGGTCTGCACCGTCCGCGACACCCACGCGGTGGTGCGGGAGCTCGGCGAGGTCACCCTCGACGACATCGACTGGCGGCTGCTCCAGGAGCTGCAGCGCGACGGGCGCGCCCCCTACACCCGGCTCGCCCACATCATCGGGCTGTCGCAGGCCGCCACCCGGGCCCGCGTCGTCCGGCTGATGCGCACCGGCGTCATCCAGGTCACCGGGCTCGCCGACCCCCTCGCCCTCGGCGCCGCCGAGCTCGGCGGGTTCGGGCTCCTGGTGACCGGCGGGCTCCGCAAGGCCGCCGAGGCGGTCGCCGAGCAGGACGGCGTCCGCTACCTGGCGACCGGGTTCGGCCGGTACGACATCGTCGGCCAGGCCGAGGCCGCCTCCCGCGCGGAGCTGGTCGCCGTCCTGGACGGGATCCGGTCCGTGCCCGGCGTGACGGTGCGGGAGTCCTGGCACCACCTGGACGTGGTGAAGGAGTCCTACGCCGTCGAACTCCCCGAGCGGCCCCTGAACGGGGCGTGAAGGAGAGCCGCCGAGGGCGCCGTTCCCGGCGCCCCGGCGGCGTCGACCGCGACCAGGGCAGCCGGCCGCGCCGCCCGGCCGGCCGGCCGCGTCAGTCGCGGCTGAGCGCGACCTCCTCGAGGTCCAGCTCGTGCAGGACCCGGTTCAGCACCTCGTCGTCGATCCGGCGGTCGTCGCGCATCTGCACGAACACCCGCCGCTCCGCCGCCAGCATCTCCCGCCGCAGCCGCCGGTAGGTGGCCGTCGGGACCTCCTCGCCCTCCGGGCCCGTCCCGCCGCCGAGCCGCTCCCACGCCCGCAGCTGCCGGTGCTCGGCCAGCTGCCGGAGCCGCCGCACGACCGCCTCGTCGAGCTCCTCGGCGGCGTTCAGCTCCTCCAGCCGGTCCAGTGCCGCCTTCGCCGCCGCGTGCTGCGCGCCCGCCTCCGCCACCGTGTCGGTGTAGCGCTCCCGCTCGCTGCCGATGCGCAGCATCCGGATCAGCGCCGGGAACGTCAGCCCCTGCACCAGCAGCGTCCCGAGCACGGTCGTGAAGGTGAAGAAGATGATCAGGTCGCGGCCGGGGAAGGGGGCGTGCGACGCCTCGAACGGGATCGCGAACGCCGCCGCGAGCGACACCACCCCGCGCATGCCCGCCCAGGACACGACGGTCGCGCCGCGCCACCCGACGTCCTCGCGAGTGCGCTGCCGGCGCGACACCAGCCGCGGCAGCCGGGACGCGGGGAAGACCCAGACGAACCGGGCCGCGACCGTCACCGCGAAGATCGCCACCGCCCACCAGGTCAGCTCCGGCCAGCCGTGCCCGGACACGCCGTCCACCACCGGCGGCAGCTGCAGCCCGATCAGCAGGAACACCACCGACTCCAGGACGAAGACGACGACCTTCCAGAACGAGTGCCCGATCAGCCGGGTCACCGGCGCCGACTCGGTGAACCGGTGGCCGAGGTAGATCCCGCTGACCACCACCGCGATCACGCCGGAGGCGTGCACGCTCTCGGCGATCAGGTACGCCGCGAACGGCGCGAGCACCGCCACCCCGTTCTCCACCAGCGGGTCGTTCATCCGGGTCCGCAGCCAGTGCAGCGGCGGCCCGAGCAGCAGCCCGACCGCCGCGCCCGCCACCGCCGCGAACAGGAACCGCCACACCCCGTCCGCGAGCGTGAAGCCCGCGCCCGTCGCCGCGATCACCGCGACGCGGAACGCGGTCAGCGCCGTCGCGTCGTTGAACAGGCTCTCCCCGACCAGCACCGTCACCATGCGGCGCGGCAGCCCGAGCCGCTGCGCCACGCTGACCGCCGCGACCGCGTCCGGCGGCGCGACGATCGCGCCCAGCACGAACGCCGCCGACAGGGGCAGCCCCGGGACGAGCGCATGGGCCGCGTACCCGACGGCGAACGTGGTGAACAGCACCAGCCCGACCGACAGCAGCCCGATCGACCAGGCGTTCTCCCGCATGTTGGCGTACGAGCTCTGCCACGCGGCCGAGAACAGCAGCGGCGGCAGGAAGACGTACAGGACGAACTCCGGGTTCAGCTCGAACTCCGGGACGCCCGGCACGAACGAGAACAGCAGCCCCGCGATCACCAGGACCAGCGGCGCCGGCGCCCCGCCGCGGCGCGCCGCCGCGGCCACCATCAGCGCGCCGACCGGCACGGCCAGCAGCCAGAGTGCGTGCGTCGTCTCCACGCGCAGATCATGGCACGGCCGACCGGTCACTCCGAACCCGGCGGCCGGGCGGCCGGGGAAGGGGCGTGATCAGCGGGGCTCGCGCCCGCGCGGCTCCCGCCCGTCGTCCTTCGCGAAGGCCAGGAAGTCGCGGGCGGACGGCGGGAGCCGCCGGTGCGCGTGCACCAGCCCGACCAGCCGGGTGATCGGCGGCATGAACGACCGGACGGCCAGGCCGTCGGTGTCCTCCAGCTGGTTGCGGTACCACAGCACCGAGCCGAGCCCGGCGCGCACCCAGCCCAGCCAGGCGGCCCGGTCGTCGGACTCCGCGACCGGCACCGGCTTCGCGCCGGTCCGCCGCAGCACCGCGTCGACCTCCGCGCGCCGGGCGCCGCCCCGGGCCGGCAGCACCAGCCGCATGCCGTCCAGCGCGGCGGGCGGCACCGGCTCGCGGACCCGCAGCGCCGGCGGCGAGACCAGCACCATCTCCCGCTGCTCGAACGGGTGCGCCGTCAGGTCGCCGGGGACCGGCAGGTCGGTGAGCGCGAGGTCGGCGCGCCCGGCCCGCAGCAGGGCGGCGACCTCCTCCCGGCCCGCGCACCGCACCACCCGGACCCGCACCGCCGGCTGCTCCCGGGCGAACCGGGGGAGCAGCCGCCCGGTCAGCTCCGGCTCCAGCGACGGCGTGGTGGCGACGCGGAGCTCGGCGCCGCGCCCGTCGGAGCGGGCCGCCGACATCCCCTCGATCGCGTCGACGGCGTCCAGCGCCGCCCGCGCCTCACGGACCACCCGCTCGCCGACGGGAGTGAGGACCACGCCCCGGCCGGAGCGCGCGAACAGCTCCACGCCGAGCTCCCGCTCCAGCTCGCGGACGGCGCGCGACAGCGCCGGCTGCGCGACATAGAGAGCCTGGGCCGCCGACGTCATCGTGCCGTGGTCGGCGGTCGCCACGACGTAGCGCAGCTGCCGCAGATTCATGCCACGACCGTATGACAACGAACCGCTCCGGTCCTGGACATAGCCGGAATCGGCCCGGAACGGCCGCGCGGTCACGACCGCGGCGGCGCCGCGTTCCGGTCGTCCGGCCCGGGAGAGCCGGCGGGGACGGCGTCCGGTTCGGGCTGGAGCTGCGGGGCGCCGACGGAGCAGTGCCGCCGGCACTCGGGTTCGACCTGCTCGCCGGTCGGCGCGCGCAGCGCGTCGCTGGACACGGTGAAGAACGTCAGGACGGCGCCCGCCGCCAGCAGCCCCGCGCAGGCCGTCATGGCGATGCGGAAGCCGTGCGAGAAGAGGGCGGGGTCGTTGTAGGCGTCGCCGGTCAGCCCGGCCAGCGGCGGGATCGCCGCGACCGCGAGCAGCCCGGCGGCCCGCGCGACCGCGTTGTTGACGCCGCTGGCCACGCCCGCGTGCCGGACGTCCGCCGTCGCCAGCACCGTCGCGGTCAGCGGCGCGACGACCGCGGCCAGCCCCAGCCCGAACACCACCACGGCGGGCAGCACGTCCCGCACGTAGGAGGAGTCCTTGTCGATCCGGCCGACCAGCAGCATCCCGAACGCGGCGACCACCAGCCCGGCGGTCATCGGCAGCCGCGGGCCGATCTTCTGCGCGAGCGCGCCCGCCCGCGCCGACAGCAGCAGCATCAGCGCCGTGACGGGCAGCAGCGCGGTGCCCGCCGCGATCGGCGAGAACCCGCCGACGACCTGGAGGTTCAGCACGAACAGGAAGAACAGCACGCCCATCCCGCCGTACATGATGAACGTGACGACGTTGACCGCGGAGAACTGGCGGGAGGCGAACACGTCCAGCGGCAGCATCGGCTGCGGCACCTCGCGCCCGCCTGGCCGGACCCGCCCGCCGAACAGCCGCCGGCCCCGCCCGCGCGCCCGCTCCAGCAGGACGAACCCGGCCGCCGCGGCGACGCCCGCCACGGCGGCGACGGCGATCACGGCGCTCGGCGTGCGGCCGGCCGGCGCCTCGGTCAGCGCGTACGTCGTCCCCGCCAGGGCGAGGGCGGCCAGCGCGGCGCCGGGCACGTCGAAGCGCCCGCGGGCGGCCGGATCGACGCTCTCGGGGACGTGCCGGGCGGCGACGAGCACCACGACCACCGCGAGCGGGACGTTGAGCAGGAACACCCACCGCCAGCCCGCCGCCTCCACCAGCCAGCCGCCCGCGAACGGCCCGACCGCCCCGGCGACGCCGCCGAGGCCCGACCAGGCGCCGACCGCGCGCGGCCGGTCGTCGGACGCGAACGACGCCTGGATGATCGCCAGCGAGCCGGGGGTGAGCAGCGCCCCGCCCATCCCCTGCAGCGCCCGCGAGAGCACCAGCATCTCGACGTTCAGCGCCATCCCGCACAGCACCGACGCCACCGCGAACCACACCACGCCGATCAGGAAGATCCGGCGGCGGCCGTACCGGTCGCCGAGCGACCCGCCGAGCAGGATGAACCCGGCGAGGGTGAGGGTGTAGGCGTTGACCGTCCACTGCAGCCCCGCCATGTCGGCGTGCAGGTCCCGCGCGAGTCTCGGCAGGGCCACGTTGACCACCGTCGAGTCGAGCATCGCCACGCTCGACCCGAGGACGGTCGCCAGCAGGATCCAGCGCCCCGGCGCCGTGCCCAACCGGACGTCCGGCATCAGCGCCTCCCGCCGGAGGACGCCCTCCCGCCCGGCTTCGCCGCCCGCATCACACGATCAGTTCGTCGGCGAAGCACCAGCGCCAGTCCTCGCCGGGCTCGAACGAGCGGACGATCGGGTGCCCCTCCTTCTGGTAGTGCGCGGTGGCGTGCCGCATGGGGGAGGAGTCGCAGCAGCCGACGTGCCCGCAGCTCAGGCAGAGCCGCAGGTGCACCCACCGGGTGCCCTGTTCCAGGCATTCCTGGCAGCCCTGCGGCGTGTTCGGCGCCGGATCCTCGAGCGGAATGGACTGCACGTGTTCACAAGTGGCCATACGGGCATCGTGCCACGCCCGCCGTCAACGGATCACCAGTGGTCGGGACTGAACGGCTCGTCCTCGGGGCGGGCGGACTCGGCGAGCAGCCGCAGGTCCGACTCGACCATCATGGTCACCAGGCCCTCGAAGTCCACCTCGGGCTCCCAGCCGAGCTGCTCGCGGGCCCGCTTCGGGTCGGCGCACAGCAGGTCGACCTCCGCCGGGCGGGTGTACCGGTCGTCCAGGACGACGTGGTCCTCCCAGTTCAGCCCGGCGGTGCGGAACGCGAACTCGACCAGCTCGCGCACCGACTGGGTCTGGCCCGTCCCGATCACGTAGTCCTCGGGGGAGTCCTGGGCGAGCATCATCCGCATCGCGCGGGCGTAGTCGCCGGCGTAGCCCCAGTCGCGGCGGGCATCGAGGTTGCCGAGCCGCAGCTCCTTGGCCAGGCCGAGCTTGATGCGGGCCGCGCCGAGCGACACCTTCCGCGTGACGAACTCGGCGCCGCGGCGCGGCGACTCGTGGTTGAACAGGATGCCGCTGACCGCGAACATCCCGTACGACTCGCGGTAGTTCTGCGTGATGTAGTGCCCGTAGCTCTTGGCGACGCCGTACGGGCTGCGCGGGTGGAAGGGCGTCTTCTCGTTCTGCGGGGTCTCCCGGACCATCCCGAACATCTCCGAGGACGACGCCTGGTAGAACCGGATCTGCTCGCTGCCGGGGGTGCGGGACGGGCTGATGCCCGAGACGACCCGGATGGCCTCCAGCATCCGCAGCACGCCCATGCCGGTCACCTCGGCGGTGAGCTCCGCCTGCTGCCATGACATCGGGACGTAGGAGATCGCGCCGAGGTTGTAGACCTCGTCGGGCCGGACCCGCTCGACCGCGGAGATCAGGCTGCCCTGGTCCAGCAGGTCGCCCGTGGTGATCTGGACGTCGCCGATGTGCTTGCGCAGCCGCGACACGTGCGGATTCGCCTGCCCCCGGACCAGGCCCCACACCTCGTACCCCAGCTCAAGCAGATGCTCGGCCAGGTACGAGCCGTCCTGTCCGGTGATGCCGGTGATGAGTGCTCGCCTGGACAGCGGATCCTCCATGGGCTGGTCGGTGCGACGCGGGGCCCACCGCGGGGCGAACCCGGGCGAGCGTGAAATATGAGGTTAGCGACCCGGTGGTGATGCTGACGAGGGAGGGCGCCGTTTGAACCGAATTTGCTTCAGGTTCGGTGTCCCGGCCCCGGCCGGCCGCCCGGGGAGGTCCTTCCGGGCGCCGTGCCGCATGGCGTCCGGCCCCCGCATGTGCCACGGTGTGGGGCATCATGACCTCTCCGGACGCCGCGCCGCTGCGGCTGAACGGGCGCGACCTCGGCCGCCACGCGATCATGGCCGTGGTGAACCGGACGCCCGACTCGTTCTTCGACAGGGGCGCCACCTACGGCTTCGAGGCCGCGCTGGACGCGGTGGACCGCGCCGTCGCGGACGGCGCCGACATCATCGACATCGGCGGTGTCAAGGCCGGCCCGGGCGAGGACGTCGGGGTCGCCGAGGAGCTGCGCCGGGTGGTGGACCTGGTCGCCGCCGTCCGGGACCGGCACCCCGGCGTGGTGATCAGCGTCGACACCTGGCGGGCGGAGGTCGGCGCGGCCGTCGCCGAGGCGGGCGCCGACCTGCTGAACGACACCTGGGGCGGCCCCGACCCGGAGCTGGCGGAGGTCGCCGCCGCGCACGGCGTCGGGCTGGTCTGCGCGCACGCCGGCGGGCTCGACCCGCGCACCCGGCCGCACCGGATCGGGTACGACGACGTGGTCGCGGACGTGATCGGGCACGTCACCGCCGAGGCCGAGCGGGCGCTCGCGCTCGGGGTGGCGCGGGAGGCGATCCTCATCGACCCCGCGCACGACTTCGGCAAGAACACCCGGCACTCGCTGGAGATCACCCGGCGGCTCGCGGAGCTGACCGCGACCGGCTGGCCGGTACTGGTCGCGGTGTCCAACAAGGACTTCATCGGGGAGGCCCTCGGACGTCCCGTCGACAGGCGCGGCGTCGGCACCATGGCCGTGCTGGGCGTCTCGGCGCTGCTGGGCGCCCGCGTCTTCCGCGTCCACGACGTGGCCGCCGCCCGCCGCGCCCTGGACGCCGTCGCCGCCATCGCCCCCGAGTAAGCGACCGAACGAACAGAAGGCGCCCTACGCGCGAAGAACGGTCCACCTCCCACGCAAGAGCGAGCGCCCCGGCCCCCGAGCGCGACGGCCCCGGCCCCCGCACGAGCGCGACGGCCCCGGCCCTCGCGCGAGCGCGCTATCTGAGCGGTGGGGGCGAAGCCGAAGGCGAGCCCCCACCGGGAAGCTCGCGAAGCGAGGTCGCGCTCGCCCAAGCACGGTCAAGGGCCGAGCCGCCAGGCGAGGCCCTTGGGCCGGGATTGCAGAAATTACAGCGCCGCTTCGCGCTGGCGGGCCCGGTAGGCGGCGACGTGCATGCGGTTGCCGCACGTCCGGCTGTCGCAGTAGCGGCGGCAGCGGTTGCGCGACAGGTCGACCAGCACGCGCGAGCAGTCGGGGGCCTCGCAGGTGCGCAGCCGGTCCAGCTCGCCGGCCGCCACCACGTACGCCAGCGCCATCCCGCAGTCGGCCGCCAGGTGCTCGCCCACCGGCGCGCCCGGCGCGAAGAAGTGGACGTGCCAGTCGTAGTCGTCGTGGTCGGTGAGGTGCGGGGTGGTGCGGACCTCGCCGACGATCTCGTTGATCAGCCGGACGGCGGTGGGCACGTCGCCGGTCCGGAACACCGCGTGGAACCGGTCGCGCAGCTCCAGCACCCGGGCCAGGTCGGCCTCGGTCAGCTCGCCGACGTCGCTGAACGCGCTGCGCCCGACGAACGCGCGCAGCCCCGGCAGCCCGCCGAGCTCCTCGGTGCCGGACGCGGCGGCGCCGGTGTTGATCAGGTCGACGACGACGGCGAGGGCGTGCTCGGTGTCATGGGTGAAGATCACTGTGGCTCCAGTCTCGGGGGACCGGGGTCGTACTGCTCCTGGGGGGCGACCCCCAGACCGCCCCGACGAGGGCAGGACGGTCGTGCGCCCGGCAGCGCCGCCGGGGCCGGAACGCGGCCCGGCCCCCACCATATGACGACCGGCGGCCCCGGTAGCGCCGACCCTGCCGGCACGGCGCAGCCGGTTCCGGCCCCACTGCCTGCGGGAACGTTCCATTTCGGGCCCGGCGCCGGCGGCGGTTCCGCCGCCGCGCGCGTACCGCGCCGCGATCCGGAGAGGATCACGGCGTGGAGGGGGACCGGCTGTTCATCGTCTTCCTGGTCGTCGCCGTCGTGGTGCTGGCGGCCCGGGCGCTCTCCGGGCGCCTGCGCCTGCCGGACGCCATCCTCCTGGTGCTGCTCGGGATGGCGGCCGGGTTCGTGCCCGGGCTGCCCGCCGTCGTCGCCCCGCCCGATCTGGTGCTGATGGGCTTCCTGCCGCCGCTGGTGTACCACGCCGCGTTCTTCACCGCCCCGCGCGAGGCCCGCGCCGACGCCGTGCCGATCGTCACGCTGGCGTTCGGGCTGACCACCGTCACCACCGGGGCCGTCGCCGCCACCGTGCACGCGCTCCTGCCCGGCCTCGGGTGGGCCGCCGCGCTGGCGTTCGGCGCCGCGGTCGCCCCCACCGACGCGGTCGCCGCGACGGCGGTCCTGCAGCGGCTCGGCGCGCCCGCCCGGCTGGTCACCATCCTGGAGGGCGAGAGCCTGATCAACGACGGCGTCGCGCTGACGATCTTCGGGCTCGCCATCGAGGCGATCGGCGTCGGGTTCGCGCCCGCGCACGGCGCCGTCCGGCTCGTCCAGGTGGTGCTCGGCGGCGTCGCCTACGGGCTGGTGCTCGGCGTGGTGATCCGCCGGATCCGGCGCCGCATCCAGGACCCCATCAGCCAGGTGATCGTGTCGCTGGTCACCCCGTACGCGGCGTTCATCCCGGCGGAGAACTTCGGCGCGTCCGGGGTGCTGGCGACGGTGGTGGCGGGCTTCTCCATCGGCACCCACGGCGAGGGCGTGCTGCAGCCCGCGTCCCGGCTGGCGGGCGACACGTTCTGGCGGATCCTCACCTTCCTGCTGGAGTCGGCGCTGTTCGTGCTGCTCGGCCTGGAGATCCGGGAGATCATCCGGCAGCCGGGCGGGCACACCTGGCACGAGGTGCTGCTGACCACGCTCGCGGTGTCGGCCGTCGTCATCGGCGTGCGGCTCGCCTGGGAGCTCGGCAACGGCCCGCTCGCCGGGCTGCTGCCGGGCGGGCGGCGGAGCCAGGAGGGGCTCGGGTGGCGGCAGCGGCTGGTGATCGGCCTCGGCGGGATGCGCGGCGCGATCTCGCTGGCGATCGCGCTGTCGCTGCCGGCCGCGGTCGGCCCCGACCGGGGCGTGCTGGTGCTGCTCACCGCCCTCGTCGTGCTGATCACCCTGGTCGGGCAGGCGCCGCTGCTGCCGCCGCTGCTGCGCGGCCTCGGGCTGATCGAGTCCGACAAGCGGCGGCTGGAGGTGATGACGGCGCGCCGGGCGGGGCTGCAGGCCGCCCTGACCCGGCTGGACGAGCTCACCGACGACGAGCAGGTCGACGACCAGACCGCCGAGGCGTTCCGGCAGATGCTGGAGCTGCGGCTGGAGCGCGTCCGCTACCTCATGGACGAGGAGGAGGCCGGCACCGAGGCGCCGCCGCCCAACAGCCGCAGGGTGCGCGCCGAGCTGGTCAGGGCGCAGCGCGCGAAGCTGACCGCGCTCTACCGCAAGGGCAGGATCGGTGCCGGCACGCTCCGCCAGATCAGCCGCGAGCTCGACTTCGAGGACCCGGTCGTCATCCGCCGCAGCCGCTCCTAGGGGCCGTCACGGCCTCAGCGGGCGTAGTGGGGGTCCGCCACGACGGGGTAGTAGGCGTCGGTGTGCTGCACGCGCATGGTGACGGCCGACCCCTCCAGCGTGTAGTCCGCCTTCACCTGGCGGAACATCGAGTCGCTGGCCCACGGGTTGTAGAGCCGCCCCACGGTCGCGCCGTAACGCAGGTGGACGACGTCGTAGCCGCCGGACGGCATCGCCTCCAGGGCCAGGCCGTCGGCGAGGGACACCGGGAAGCGGAACTCCGAGGGGGCGTCGGGTCCGTGGACGACCGTGAGCAGCCGCACGCCGTTGTCGGTCGTCTGCGCCACGATGTCGGTGTCGACGTCCACGCCGACGAACACCCGCAGGCTGGGCCGCAGCACCTGGGCGACCGTGTCGGCCGCCGCCACGTCGATGCCGATGTGGATCCGCTGCCCGTCCTTGGTCGGCACCCACACGCCGTCCCGCGCGCGCTGTCCCCAGGCGACGTCGGGGTTCTCCATCTCCTGGGGCTCGTTCTTCCCCCGGGCGACGAGAATCCTCGAGGCCGCGCTCATCGCGGCGGCAGCCCCGTCCCGTGCGTGCCTCATGGCGGGCCCCCTCGCCTTCTTCTTTCATCACATACCGTGATGTCACGCTTGTCCTGGGTTTCACCACGGGGGCGCCCTGCAGGAAGTCCTCGGCCTGCCGTGCCTGCCAACGGGCGGGTTCGCGGTGTTCGCCCCGTGCGTCGTTGGACCTTACACCACGCTTATACGTGCCGGACGGGCGCATATTGATCGTTCCTCTCCGTGCCCGGACCGCCACTTACCGCGCCCGGACGCGTCGCCGCCGGCCGGGCGCCGTTCGCCGGTAAATGCATTGCGAGCGGGGCGCGAAAAGTCGCATGATCGAACATGTCGGACGGAAGTGCGAAGGGGCGAGCCACCGGATAGGCGGCCGGTCTCCAAAACCGGCGGAAAGTGGGTTCGACTCCTACCGCCCCTGCTGAGCGCGATCGACGGGCCTGTGGTGCAACGGAAGCACACTTCTCTTGCAAGGAAGTGATCAGGGTTCGACTCCCTGCCGGTCCACGCGGTCCCGGCCGCCGCCGGACGCTCCCCCGTCCGCGCGAGGAGGGTTGGCCGAACGGTAAGGCAGCAGTTTCGAAAACTGACGTCGAGGTGAAACTCGAAGGGGTTCGACTCCCTTACCCTCCGCCATTCACGGGGACCGCCGCGGGCGGGATGGCCGAGCCCGGCCATCCCG